>JAAEQG010000348.1 GCA_024231775.1 bacterium | reverse complement strand
TTGGATGCTGCCAGGGCTTGTCGGGGGCGTCTGTGGCAGGTAGCGTTCGTGCGAGCTGCTCGGGGAGTATGACGGGCGGTCTTCCCTTGGCAACTTCGCCGGATGCACCGGAGAATCGTCGAGCCCAAAAGTGATGAAGGGAGCGTGAATGAAAACGGTATTGGTGGTCAACCACGACCAGATGGGACATGGCGACGCGAGCTTGGGCCGTAAGCTGCTCAGCGCCTACCTGGGGCGGATGAATCGAGATTCGGGCCTGGAGTCCATCGTGCTCTACAACGCCGGGGTCAAGTTGGCCACCACGGACTCGCCCTTGGGGGCATGTCTTCACCAACTCCAGGAGGGTGGAGTGGACGTGCTGCCCTGTGGGACTTGCGTCGACCACTACGGAATCAAGGACCGGATGGTCTTGGACCGCGTCAGTAATATGGATGAGATCGTCGCTACGCTTCAGGCGGCCGACAAGGTGATCACGCTCTAGTGCTCCGTCACGCATCGTTTGATGGCGTTACCTGAACCGAGCCGCGACCGTCAGGGAGCGGACTCCCCAGAGTGGCGGATACCTCAGTCAACCGCTTCCTCACGGGCGCGGCTCGGATTACTCATCGAACCAGGCATGACGCAGCACTGGTCGGCCATTGGGGGCAGCCTCGGCAGCCAGGCCTCAGCATGAATAGCCCCAGCAACCGCCGCAACCTCCGGTTCTGGGTGGTGATGACCATCCTGGGCGTGGTTCTGCGCCTGTTGCTCATCCTGCTGAGCCCACGCTGGGGCTACCTGTTCGACCATGATGACGCAGTCCGGTGGGGCATTCAGGCCGCCGACCACGGGTCTCTATCGCTTTACGAGGAGCCGCCACCCCATTGGGACATCCGTTGCTGGCACGCCGGCCAGTGGGTGATTACCCAGCGGCCTGACCAGCGTGGGTTTCACTACCCCCCGCTGACTGCGCACCTGCTGCACGCGTCGGGTCTGGCCCACCTGGCGCTCAGCCCGGACCGTACGGTCAACACAATCACTTCGCGTCTGGTCTTCTCGGTCTGGGGAATGGCGGGTGAGATTCTGCTGGCCTGGGGATGCGCGGCGCTGGTCCGAGCGTACGGATCGGCGCGCGGTGCGCGTTGGACGTATGGGCTGGTGCTGCTCGTTCCGCCGTTCTGGTTGGATACCTGCTATTGGGGGCAGTTTGACGCTGCGTTGCTCGCCGCCTCGGTGGGGGCGGTGTGGGCCCTGTTGCGTCGGCGGTGGATGCTGGCCGGTGTGCTGCTGGGGGTGGCTGCCGCCCTCAAACCTCAGGCGTTGCTGGTCATGCCGGTGTGGCTGATCGCCGTGGTGGGTGGACCTCAGCGATTCCGGGCGGCGCTGTCCATTGGGTGGGCTGCCCTGGTTCTCCTGCTGTGTGCGCTGCCGCACACGCTGCACGGCGGCTGGACCTGGTGGTGGATCAGCTATCCGCAAACCCTGTCCGCCGAGTTTCCCGCAACGACCCTCAATGCATTCAACCTGTGGTACGCCGATCTACTGTGCTGCGATTCTCTGGACGTTTCGGCGACGTGGTTCGGCGTAGCCAAGGAGACCTGGGGTAGGGGGTTGGCGTTCGCAGGTTTGGCCGGCGGAGCAGGGTGGATTCTCCGCCGGTGGCGGCGCGACCCACGCGGGTTGGTGCTGATGGCGTTGTGGGTGCCATTGATCTCGGTGATGGTGGCCCCTCGCGTTCACGAGCGTTATCTGTTGCTCGTGGTTCCCTTTCTGGTGGTGCTGACGATGTGGTGGCGGCGGTTTCTCCCGTCGCTGGTGCTATTGCTGGTGGTGGCTACCTGCCAGATGACCTGGCCGCTGTGGATCGGTACGCCGGCGGGTACTTGGCCGAACCACGTTGAGGCCGAGACCCAGCGGCACATCGCCGCGCAGGAGATCGGGGAAGTGGCGCTCAGCGGGGCTGCCGATGGTTTTGATCGGGGTTTGGCTGTGCGCCGGGCCGCGTACCTCGAAGGTCGAGCCGGAACCAAACCGATCGAGTGGGGTGTCACCCTGATCGCGCTGCTGGGCGCGGCGCTGGCCGCCGGAGCGACACTATCGGTCACACCACCGCCTCGAGAAGGCCGGGATGGACCACGCCAGAGTGCCTAGCAGTGTGTCGCAGGACTAGCCGAGGGTGATGTTGCCGCAACTGAGCAGGTCTCCGATTCGCGGCGCGACGAGATCAGGACGTTCCGCTGGAGGAATGTCCTCCAGGCCGTTGGTGTCCGGGTACTTTCCGGAAAGCACAAAGGCGGCCTTCATCCCCATCCGCTTGGCTCCTGCCAGATCCGAGAAAGGGTCGTCGGACACGACCATCACCTCTTCGGGGGCGGTGTCGATCTCGTCGAGGGCCTGCTGAAAGTAGGTGGGGCTTGGTTTGCCGATGACGACCGGGTCGGTCTGCGTGGCGTAGCGGATTGCTTCGGCGATTGCGCCCACGCTGGGAGCGTTGCAGCCGTCGGCATCGGTGTAGACCCGGTTGCGATGGAGAGCGAGGAAGGCTGCTCCTCTGCGTGACACCGCATCGCAGGCGATCCGCAGCCGATCAAAAGTCAGTTGGGTATCCAGCCCGACCACCACCGCGTCCACCTCCGAGGACTCGAGCACCGAGAACCCCGCCTCGACGAAGATGCCGCGCAAGCTCTCGCCGCCGAGTACCAGGCAACTGCGGGCGCCGTGGGTCTGAAGGTGGGTCACCGCTGCGGCTGTGCAGGTGTGTACCTCCGCCGCGGTGAAGTCGTAACCCGCACGGTTCAGCTTCTCGACCAGCGCCGGGCGCGGGTCCGTTGTGTTGTTGGTGATCAGCCGAAACGGGATCTGCTGGGCGCGCAAGCGGGCGATGAACTCCACCGCTCCCAGGACAGCCTGGTAGCGTTTGTCCGCCACCAATACGCCTTCCACGTCCAGCAGGAGTCCTTTGATCCGCACGGTGAATGCTCCCTGATTACGGGGTTGCTCGTTTGCTCAACCGTATCAGCTTGGGCTTCCAGAATGGTGGCAGCGGTCTCGTCAGGACCGCTCCCTTACGGTCGCGGCTCGGTTCAGTGATCCGCGGGCTCTGAACGGCGCTGGCGAAGTACTTCCGCCTTTCTGGAAACGATGCTAGCCATTCGCCTTCCCCACCGCCTTGGCGATGTCGAAATCCACGAAGTCGGCGTGGTGGAAGATGATCGACTCGATGGTGCGCTGTACGTGGTCGCCCTCCTTGGAGTGGGTAGCGACGATATGCATCACCTCCTCGGGGAGTTCGTGCTTCCAGCACAGACCGACGCCGCTGAAGGGATGGCGGAGCATGTCCCCCGCGCGACCCTTGATCAGCTTGCCGTCCTTCATGGCGTACTCGAGGGGTTTGCCCACGTCAGCCAGCAGTGAACCGGCGATGAGATGATCGCGATGAATCGGCACGCGGTCCCCCCAGACCTCCGCGAGTACGCGCTCCAGGGCGATGCACATCTTGGCACACGAGCGGACGTGCTCGATGAAGCGCATGTCGATGTCACCGGCCAGCAGGGTGAAGGGAATCTCGGTTAGCTCGCGCGGTTCCCATCCGCCTTTGCTGATGGACTCGCACCACACGGCGACGACCTTGTCGCGCAAAACTGGGTCACTGATCTCGTTGATCTCCGGCAGCAGTTCCAGCACTTGTTCTTTCATCACCCGTCTCATCTTCCTGGGCCGAACCGGCCCGCATCCCCCGTGATTCTCGCGGTCCTACACGCCGTAGGCCCTCCGCCCGTCTGTGTGGTCCCACACGCTGCACACTCTGGATCAGTAACACCGCAGGCTATCGGCGTCAACCACGACTTTTGCCCCGCGTCACCGCTTCCACATGCGCCAGCGAGCGGACCCGCACACCATGAGGGGCTACGCACGGCGCGACGCACGTGCCGCCGAATCTTCAGTCATAACTGATCTCGGACAGCGACACCGAACCCGCTCCTCTGGCAGGTTCGGCGCGTTTTCGAGCAACCGATGACCACCAGTTCCTGCTATACTGGTCGATGCATGGCATAGTGATCGGTGACCAGACAGATCGAACCTTCCGGGGATAGTGAGCATGTTTAGCAATACAGTGAAACTGGCTGCGCTCCTGGCGGTATTCGGCGGTTGTGCTGCGCGACCGCAGCACCAGATGAAGTACGGCCCTCCGCCACCGGGTTACATCAAGATTCTGGGTGAGGCGGTCCCGGGCTGGCGACCGGCGGACATGCTCGCCGGGCCACGCGGGGCGCGCAGCGCGCTGACCTGGGCGCCGCTGGGACCGCGCCCGATTCTGTGGGAAGGTTGGAGTGGTTATGACGATGCCAGCGGTCGGGTGGTGTCGGTGGCGCCGCACCCCACTGATGCGGACACGGTGTACATTGGTTCCGCATCCGGTGGAGTGTGGAAGACGACCAACGGCGGCGGATTGTGGACCCCGCTCACCGACGAGCTTTCTAATCTCAATCATGGGTGCGTGACCATCGATCCTTCCAACCCGGACACGGTGTACGCCGGAACCGGGGAGTACACCACCCAGAGCAGCGGCGACGGACTGTTTCGCTCCACCGACGCTGGGGTTTCCTGGACGCGCATCGCCACGACCACACAGGTCGGAACTACCTGCAGCCGCATAATCGTTGATCCGTCCAATCCGCTGCGCATCCACGTCACCGGTCAGGCAGGATACGTGCGCTCCGACGACGGCGGTGCCACGTGGACCAACTACGAGGCGCACCGAGCGTCAGACTTGGCCCTCGACCCGGTCGATCCACAAACCCTCTTCCTGGGGCGGCACAACAGCGGGGTCTACCGCTCGATCGACGGCGGCGACACCTGGACCAGACTGGCCGGCGGTCTGCCCGCCTTTGGGGGCCGCCGCATCATCCTGGCCATCGCAGCCTCCGATCCGGACACGTTGTACACCGCCTACATCAATTCCAGTAATGGCCTGATGGGGCTGTACAGGACCAGTGACGGCGGCGACACCTGGATCGAAAAACCCAACACCCCGGACTTCCCCAGCCCGCAGGGATCGTATGATGCCTGTCTCGCGGTCGATCCTGCGGACCCGGATACGGTCTACGCCGGCGGCGTTTTTCCCAGCTACGCTGTGGCGGGGGTCATCAAGACGACCAACGGCGGGGACAATTGGACCGACATCACCGTGGGGGCACTGGGAGGTCAGTTGCACCCGGACATGCACGCAATCGCTTTCGGACCCAGCGGGACGGTCTGGGTAGGCAACGACGGGGGCGTCTGGAAGAGCAACAACGGTGGGCAATCGTGGATCAACACCAACGACACACTCACCGTCACCCAGAACTACAACATCGCTCTGCACCCCACCGACCCCGCCCAGCTAATGGGTGGTACTCAGGACAACGGAACCGTGGGGCGCGAATCCGATGTCGAGGAATGGCCTCAGGTCGTCAGCGGAGACGGCGGTTTCCTGGCGTACGATTTTGACTGGCCTACCCGGAAGTACACCACCTACGTGTATCTGGCAGTGTTCCGTCTTGCCCCGGGATTCAGCGACATCACCGGGCCGTGGGACAGTGACCCGGTCAATTTCATCGCCCCCTTGTTGATGGATCCGAACGACGCCCACACGCTGCTCGGGGGGACCAACCGTGTGTGGCGCACCACCAATGCTCACGCCGGGGCAGACTGGACCGCGATCAGCACCAGCACCGTATCCGGTGGTGGCAGGCTGAACGCCATCGCAGTGGCCGAGGGGGCCTCCAACACGATCTACACGGGCAGTGACAACGGCAGAGTATACGTCACCACCAACGCCTCAACCTGGAACGACCGCTCCACCGGAGTACCCAGCGGACAGATCAGCGACCTGATGATCGATCCCGCGGACTCCGCAGTTGCCTACGTAGCATTGCACAACACCTCCGGTCCGCGGGTCCTGCGTACGGAGAACTACGGCGTGGTCTGGGACGATGTCACCGGGGACATGCCCTCGGGAGTCTCTGCCCGGGCGTTGGCCGTCGATTGGCGTTTCGACCCCCCTCACCTCTACAGCGGATCTGGAGTCGGCGTCTACTCTTCGCAAGATGGCGGAGTTACCTGGGGCAAGGACGGTCTGGACTTGCCGAACGTGAACATCGGCGACCTGGCGATCGACGTTGCCCACCGGACCATAACCGCGGGGACCTACGGACGCGGTGCCTGGCGGGCAGACCTGCCGGCTCTGCCCGGCGATCTGGACGGGAACGGTGACATTGACCTCAGCGACCACACGGTTTTCGTGGATTGCCTGAACGGGCCGGGCGTTTCTATTCCTCCGCCCGGTTGCACCGCCGCCGAGTTTGACGCCGCAGACCTCAACGCGGACTCCGACGTGGACTTGGGCGACTTCGCCGAGTTCGTCGAGTTGCTGGAGTAGACGCCGAGTCCGTGCAGCCGAAGCGCGAACGCGGACGTGTTCGCCTCTCAGGGCGATATGCAGACCTGGAAGGCCGCAAAGTCAGCCAGGTCGACATCACCGTCGTCGTCGGCATCGAGGATGCACCCGCAGTCGCCCGCGGCTGAGCTCTGTGGGCCGGAGATGCAGTTCACCAACGTCGCCAAGTCATCGAGGTCGACGTCAGCGTCACCGTCGTGGTCTCCGCATTCGCAGTCGTCCAGCACACTGTTGCTGTTGCAGTCGATTCCGAGCTCGGGACTGTACAACTCCAGCGATAGATTGATGAGCGGATCGTAGTACCAGGTTACGCCCGGAGGTTCGTAGGCGTAGGCTGCGCCAGGAATATCCCCAACGATGGCCCGACCCCAGATGAACGTCTCCGTACTTGCGGTCGTGTCGTTGAGGATCTCCGCGAAGTAGGTCCCCGGTTGCAGAGTAACAGGTTCGTCCAGGGACAGGGTATAGACCCACTCGTCGATCTCCGCAGCCAGAAAAGTCCTCCCCGTCAGGGTCCGCACCGAGGGCACATCCGTCTGCGCGGCGACCACCACGCCGGGAAGCCCCCCCGCCTCTTGGTGAAACCGTACCGTGAAGTGGTCATCCTGCGGAGCAGTGCTGGTCGGGTAGTACCCCCCCCACAACCGCAACGAGCCAATCTCCTGGGAGCGCAAGAGCATAAAGTCCGCAGCCAACGCAGTTACGCCATAACCCCCGTCGTCCAAGTCGCTCGGGTTTCCGGAGGAGTGGTTGGACGGTTGCTCGAGGATCAACTCGGTGTGGATGCCCGGTTCAACGTCCAACTCATCCGGCGTCCCGTTCTGATTGCAGTCGGTCGAAGCTGGGCAGTGGTACAGCTCGAAGTCATCCAGGTACCAACCGGTGTAGCCGAAGCAGGCGTCCTTACTGAAGTCGAATCTGAGCTGCACGCTGTCGCCCGCTTCGACAAACGTGCCCAAGTCGATCGTCGAAGTTCCCCACGCGCCGCCGACCCCGCTGAACGTCCGCTGGCCCGCCAGCGGACTGTCACTGCCCTGACTCTCGAAGAACAGGATCGTGTTGTACGGGTTATGGGTGAAGGCGATGGGTGGTATGGGCTGCCACGCTCCTCCGTCTACCCTGATCTGAACCACCCCACCGTCGTAGCGAGGCTCGGTTTCGACGAAGTGGTCAAACCGCGCCACCGGGAGACTCAGGTTTCCGGGCAGGGGGATGACCGGGCTGATCAGTGAGTGGATCGCCGCTTCGGACACGCCCCCCTCGCCGCAATCTCCCAAGACGGGGTCCGCGCAGAACCACGCGGTCCCCGCGCGGTCAAAGGGCAGTCCGTTGGATTGCACCCAATCGTACGGGGTGGGCGGAGCGGTGTTGGAGACAGTCCAGCCGTTAGTGCCCGCCTCGAAGTCGTCTTCGAAGATTATCTGGGGTGCGGCACACACCTCCGGAGGCGTGGGGTCCAATACCGGGATCGTCGCGCCGCAAGCACCCGGGGTGTCCATTTCGGCGGCGCGGAGGGCCAGGTCGACTTGGGCGGCGTCGTCGGCGGTGAACGTGCTGCCGGAGGGCGCGCCAGTGCGCGGATCATTGGGCACCGTCCCGACGAGATCCGCAGCCGCTTGATTCAACGCGGCGTAGGCGTCCCGGAAATCGGAGGCGATGGTCAGGTAGACGGTCAGGGCGCGATACCAGACGGCGCCGGCTTTGATGGGTCCGATGCCGCTGACCGTGTAGCCGTTGAAGCTCTTACCGTCGGTCAGCATAGCGAAGGCGTGGTTGGGGATCCCACTGCCGCTATGCACGCCCCCGTTGTCCAGGAGGTTGCACGTCTGGTAGGGGCTGTTGGCGCGGTCCGGATCCCCTTGGCAGGTTGGTTCCCACATGTCGCGGAGAACGCCGTCAAAGGGGTAAGACGCACTGCCGTCCTCCGCCATCAGCCAGCGAAAACCATCGTTGTAGGACGGCTTCAGGCTGCAGAAGCTCCGCCGGTTGTTGGGGGTGTCCGACCCCGGTCCGGTGGGATGGTCCGGCCAGAGTGGGGGCACGCCGGTGGTGTCGGCGAACGCCGCATCGCCGTTGAACAGATCGACGAGTTCGCCGAACACGTCGGAGAACGACTCGTTCAGTTGCCCGGACTGGTTCTGGTAGATCAGGTTGGCGGTATGCTGGGTGAGTCCGTGGGTCATCTCGTGGGCGACAAGGTCGTCGGTGACGGTGCCGGTGCAGAACGCCGACTGCAGCAGCCCCGGGTGCCAGAAGGCGTTGGGGCAGGCGGGGGCGGTGGAGTTGACGGTGGTCACGTAGGGCGAGCCCTGGTCGTCGTAGCCGTCTCTTCCGAAAGCACGAAAGTAGTAGTCGTAGGTGTCGCCCAGGTAGTCGAAGGCGGAATCCACGTCCGCGATTCCGGTGGTGCCGATGTTCTCGTCGCGGGCCAGCGGACCGGGCAGCTCATCGGTACCGCCGGCGTCGTGAACCGAGCGTACCCGGGCGTCGCATACCAGCCTCCAGCGATCGAGCACGTTGCCCGAATGTGCATCGATAAAGAGGGCCTCGTGGATCGCATCAGTGCGGTCGGCGAGGATCACGTGGTACGCCAGATGCGCGCCGATGGGAGGATCGCCGTACCAGCCCGGGTCCACGATCACGAGTTCGGAGTGCTCCACCGTGGGCCAGCCGCCCTCGACGGCGGCTGCCGCCAGGCTGTGCGCCGTTGTCTCGGCTAACGCAGGATTGGTGTCCAGCTTGGGCGCGATGCGGAAGAAGTCGCCGTTGGCTGCGATGAACTGTCCGGCGCCGTTGCGATGGACCTTGACCACGCCGGAGAAGACCGGAACGCCCGCGAACACCTGCTGGTACGTCGCATGGGTGCAGCCCAGGGCGTCCGTATGCAGCGACGCCTCCACCAACTCCCTCGCCGGATCAGCGATGCCGAACAGGTGTCCGTGCTCGGCGAGGAACGCCAACGGGTCCGAAGGAGCCCGCCCGGCGGTGCGGGCTACGGAGATCGGCTCGCCATCGGCGGCGGTGACGAACGATGCCAGCCCGGTCGCAGTATTGCGGTGGATGTGCAGCTCCCCGGCGACGGCGTTATGCCGCCACACAGGTGCGGCCCACACCACAGCGGTGACCAACCCGGTAAGTACCAGGGCGCGCATAGTCCTGGGCGACGTCCTCTGGCCGTAGATCATGATGATACTCCGTTCCCCTGGCCCACCGGTGTTCCTCGGACAGCCCATCAGGTGCGAGGATCCTGCTCAAGGGCAGCGGCACACTTGGTTCCAGCGTGCGCCTGACCGGTCCGGTCTGGTCCATTCTCGCTGTTGGAACCTCCGATGTCGAGGAAAACCAGCCTCGGGGCAGGATTCACAGGGTTGATCGACCCGCCTGCACGGCTGCAGCTCGCAGTCCGCCTTTATCTGTTCCAGCTGGATTGAAATGGGCACATCTGCCCCACATCCTGGCGGGACGTGCTTGCGGATGGGGCGGTCGGCCCGTGCATCAGGCGGGGAGCACTTGCCGGAGCGGGGCGTTGGACGGAGTAGTCCCGTCTTCAACAACTTCCGACGCTCAGGGTGTTTTACGGCGCGGCCGAACAGGGTAGCCTATCAGGAGGCCTCCTGGGTCCAGCAACCCAGGACGCAGCCGAGTCTCTATCACCTACCGAAACGAGGATTCTGAAACCATGAGACCGACCCGTCGATTCATCGCCGCGATGACCGTTCTCTCAGTATCGCTACTCTTGAGCGGTGCAGCGTACGCCAAGTCCTTGCCGTCTGATGCACGGATCATTACCGGGAAGCTGGACAACGGGGTAACCTGGATGTACCGCCAGCACGATAACCCGCCAGGCAAGATGGCCCTGATGATGCACGTGCGCACGGGCTCGCTGAACGAGACCGAGTCTCAGCGTGGGCTGGCCCACTTCATGGAGCACATGATGTTCAACGGGAGCAAGCACTTTCCTCCCGGTGAACTGCTTAAATCCTTCGAGAGCATCGGCATGGAGTTTGGCGCCGACATCAATGCCTCGACCGGTTTTGACCGGACCGCCTACATGCTCTTCCTGCCCGATGCCGAGTCCGCCACCATCGACAAGGGGCTGATGGCCTTGAGCGACTACGCCTTCGGTGCCTCGCTGCTCGAAGAGGAGATCGACAAGGAGCGCGGGGTCATTCTGGAGGAGAAGCGCACCGGGCAGGACTACCGCGAGCGGGTTCGCGACAAGCTGTGGGCGGAGTTGTATGAGGGCTCGCGCCTGGCCAGACGCCTGCCGATCGGAACCGAGGAGGTTATCTCCGGGGCTCCGCAGTCGGAGTTCTTGGATTTCTACCGCACGTGGTATCGCCCGGAGAACACGACTCTCATCCTGGTAGGGGACGCCAAACCTGAGGGCGTCATTCCGCTGATCGAGAAATGGTACGGCGAGTACCGCGCCACGGTGCCTCATCGCTCCCAGGAGGGGCCGGAACTCAAGCCGTTCGCCAAGGAGCGGGCGATTGTAGTTTCCGATCCCGAGCTGGCTCGTTGCACGGTGATGCTGGAGACCCTTGGTCCGGGGAGGCCGCCGACGGTTACTACCGACCAATGGCGGACGGAAGTCGTCGAATACGTGGGCTCGTGGATCGTCGGACGGCGTTGCGAAGAGAAGGTGCAAGAAGGCAAAGCCAGCTTCCTGTACGCCGGAGCGTCTGTGTACAGCCTCTTCAACGCGACCATGTTCGTTACTTGCCGTGCGGTGGGCGAGCCGGACAAGTGGTCCAAGATGCTCGAGGAGATCGTCGTTGAGGTGAACAAGGGGCTGAAGTTCGGGTTCACCCAGCGCGAGCTGGACTTGGCTAAGAAGGAGATTCTCGCCGACGCCGAGCGGTCGCTGGAGACCGAGCCGACGCGCAACGCCCGGCGGATGACGTTCCAGTACCTGTCCCGGGTGAACGCCAGAGAGCCGATTTCGTCAGCAGCACAGGAGCTGGAGCTGCACAAGGAGATCCTGCCGACGATCAGCCTCGACGAGGTCAACAAGGTGTTCCGGGAGCACTTCTCGTCGGATGCCTACGCCTATGCCGTCCAGATGCCGGAGAAGGAAGGGGTTACCATCCCCGCCAGGGAGGATGTGCTGGCTGCAGCTCGGGCGGCGTGGGGGCGCAAGCTCGAAGCTCCACGGGAAAACGAGGTGCCGACCGATCTGCTGGCCTCCGAGCCCACATCGGGCAAGATCGCTGAGCAGACTGCGGACCCGGACCTGAAGATCACCAACGTCTGGCTGGAGAACGGGGTTCGAGTCCATCACCGCTACATGGACTACAAGAAGGACTCGGTCTATGTGAACATCGCCCTGGCGGGTGGACGCATCGAGGAGACCGCCGGTCAGGTCGGACTCACCGAGGTGGCTGCTCTGGCCGTTCAGCAGGCGGCGACCAGTCGCCTGACCTCCACGAATATTCGCGATCTGATGACTGGCAAGAAGGTCAGCGTGCGGACCGGCCGCGGTCCGGACGATGCTTTCTCGATCTCGATCTCCGGATCCCCCAAGGATCTGGAAACCGGTTTCCGACTGGTGTACGCCCTGCTGACCGACGGCCAGATAGAGCAATCCGCCTTTGACACCTGGCGGAGCGGGCGGCTTCAACGGATCGAGCAGAACCAGACCAACCTGCGCTACAAGGCCTATGAGGCCACCGCAGACCTGCTCAGCGGTGGTGATCCCCGCCGCGTCCCCCTCACCAAGGAGGTTGTGGAAGCTGTCAAACTCGCAGAGGCCCAGGCGTGGTACGACCGGTTGTGTGGTCAGTCCCCGATCGAAGTGGCCGTAGTGGGGGATATCGAGCGGGATGCAGCCCTGAAACTGGTGGCCAAGTACGTGGGATCGTTGTCCAAGCGTAAGCGGTCCGCCGCCCACCTGGACAACCTGCGCCGCCTGGCCCGGCCTACGGGGCCGCTGGTTCGGCGGGTAGAGGTGGAGACGATTTCGCCTCAGGCGACCGCCAGTGCGGGATTCATCGGTTGCGAAGGACGCAACGTGGACGACGCCCGCGCTCTGGACCTGGCGATGAACATCATGGATTCGCGCCTGGTCAAGCGAATCCGCGAGGATCTGGCCTTGGTCTACTCGATCGGCGCGTTCAGTTCTCCTTCGTGGACCTACGCGGACTCCGGCCGGTTTATGGCTGGTTCGATGTGCAGCCCGGAGAACGCGTCCCGTCTGGCGGGCGAGGTGGACACCATGTTCAAAGAGTTCGCCGAGCAGGGGCCTACTGCAGAGGAACTGGAGAGCGCCAAGCTGCAGATCGCCAACAACCTCGACTCCCAGATGCGCGAGCCCAGCTACTGGCTGGGGGTGCTTAGATACCTGGATCTCCACCACCGAAGCCTTGACGCTCAGAAGCACCACAAGGAGGCGTTTGTGCAAATGACCGCCGAGCAGGTGCAACGCACGTTCAGCAAGTATTGCACTCCGGAGCGGTCCTTTGCGGTGACTGCAGTTCCGGCGAAAACTGCCCAGGACGCAGAGGAGAAGGCGACGGCTGAGCCCGCGGCCAAGCCGGCAGCCTGATCTCCGCACAGTTGAAACCAAGTTGCATGGAAGAGGCCCGGGAAATCACCGGGCCTTTTTCTTGTCGCGGGCGTTCGACCAAGGCGGGCAGATTCCCCAAATGACGAAGTCCGCTTGAAATGCGCAGTTTCCCTTGACCCCCGATGCGGCTCGAATTAGTATTGGCTCCCGGGGAAGTAGATGCCCCTGGCGAACACGCGGTTGTGCTGGCGCGGAAACCGTGGTGCGGCATTTCGTGTAGCAGGCGATGTCCGACTTGGGGTTCACAAGGGCGATGCGCTTAGCGCGAGGGACTTAGTCATGCGCACAGATGTAAGGCTCGGTTTATTGTTCTCCTTCGTAGCCGTGGTCGTCGCCGGCTGGTTCTACGCCAGTCGGGGCAGTACCGCCGAGCCTCTGGCGTTGGACGACGCCACCCCCGCCACCAAGGCGCAAGTCGATAAGGGGACGCTCAAGAAGCCATCGAACTCGACCCACGCGAGCAAACCAGAGGCGAAGCGCCGGGGCAATCGGCGGGCGACGCCGCGCACTACGGCGAAGCGACCGTCGAACACTCCAACGCAGAGCAGTAAGCGCGGAGCGAACTCGCCACGAGTCGCCGGGCGCCGTGGAACGGGACGGGCGAACCTTCCCGCGCAGGACGGCTCGCAGCAGCTTCGGCCGTCACCCAAGACGACAACCGTGGCTGGGCGCGACGCCGCTACTCCACCCGACAAGTCTGTCGGCACCGAGGGGAGCGAAACGGACCGTCGGTTCAAGTTCGACAGAGGCACGTCCGCGTCGAACACGCCCTCCGCCGCGCCAGCCGATGCGGTGGTCGATGCATCTCCGGGCAACGCAAGCCCCAAAAAGGCGACGAAGCGCAGGAACGACCGCCCCGTCGGAAGGGCGGCTTCTCCCAAGGCGCCTGAGGTTGCCCCGAGCACTTCAAGACTGGTGAACAAGACCGCAGCGCCCGAACGCACCCATGCCGTGCAGCGGGGTGATTCGTACTCACTGCTCGCGGACACCTACTATGGTAGCCAGCGACACACCCAGTTTCTGATCGACGCAAACCCCGAGCATCCCGACCCCAAGAAGTTGCGCATCGGCGACGTGTTGAAGATCCCGCCACTGCCGAAGGACCTCGCCTCAGCGAAGCCTCCCGTGCTCGCGGCGAAAGTGAAACAACCTAACCTTGCCTCAGCGGGGCGCACCTATACCGCCCGCGAGGGCGACACCTTCTACGATATCGCTGCCCGTGAGCTGGGCAGTGCCAGCCGATGGACTGAACTCTTCGAGCTGAACAGGGAGGTGGTGCATGGCAACGCCAAGCGCCTGCGCGTCGGGCAGGTGCTGGTGCTCCCCCCCCAAGCAACGGTCAAGACGAAGAGCGACTCGTAGCACCGGCTCCAATTGGGGGTGTCGGCACGTCGCCGACCAGGGCCAACTCTACCCGGATACGCTCATCAAGCCGATCCAGCTTCATCTGCGCGGCGCTGCCGAGCGGTAAGATGGACCCACAGGGTAGTCACGTCCGACGGGCTGATACCGGCGATTCGCCCAGCCTGTCCGAGGGTGCGCGGGTTCACCTCTGAAAACCGCTCGCGGGCCTCCAGCCGCAGGCCTGCAATGGCGGAGTAGTCCACTAAGGCGGGGATGGGCAGCGCTTCGAGATTACGCATCCGCTCGATCTGACGTTCCTGGCGAGCGAGATACCCCGCATACTTGCCTTCGATCAGCACCTGACGCAGCACCTCCGCGGAGTACGTCGCCGCGTCGATGCCGAACATGCCTCTGAAGGTGTCCAGCTCGAGGTCCGGTTGACGCAGCCAGTCAGCCAAGCGTCGTCCGTCATGGGACCGCTTCGCGCAGATGTCCTTGGCTTGGCAGACCGCAGCTGCCTTCCTGGAGTAGCGCTCCCAGCGCCGGTCCTCGACCAAGCCCAACTCGCGGCCGAGTGGGGTCAGTCGCTGGTCAGCGTTGTCGGAGCGGAGATACAGGCGGTACTCCGCCCGGGAGGTGAACATCCGGTAGGGTTCCGTCGGTGGGCGAGTCACCAGATCGTCAATCATGACGCCGATGTACGCCTGGTCGCGGGAGAGCACGACCGGCGGTTTGCTCTCGAGAGCGCGGGCTGCGTTCAAGCCCGCCATCAGCCCCTGGCCAGCTGCCTCCTCATACCCGCTGGTACCGTTAACCTGTCCCGCCGTGAAGAGGTTGCGCACACGCTTGGTCTCCAGCGATGCGAAGATCTGATGGGTGGGCAGGAAGTCGTACTCCACCGCATACCCCGCCTGGACCATCCGTGCCCGGGTCAAACCGGGGATGGTGTGGAGCATCTTGGCTTGCGTTTCCGCGGGCAGAGAGGTGGAGATTCCGTTGCAGTAGATGCGTTCGCTATCCCGCCCCTCGGGTTCGAGAAAGACCTGGTGCCGCGTCTTGTCCGCAAACCGGACGACCTTGTCCTCGATGCTCGGGCAATAACGCGGCCCGGTCGAGCGGATCTGTCCGCTGTACATGGGAGCCTCGTGGAGATGGTCCCGGATCAGATCGTGGGTCTGCGGGTTGGTGTAGGTGATCCAGCAAGGAACCTGCGGCTGGTCCAGGCGGTCGGTGAGAAACGAGAACGGCGTGGGCGGCGTGTCGCCGGCCTGTTCTTCCAGCGCTGCGAAGTCCACGCTATCACGCAGCACTCGGGGCGGCGTACCGGTCTTCAACCGCCCCAACTCTAAACCCAACCGCAGCAGACCGTCACTCAGCCGAGACGCGGCGGGCTCGCCGACCCGTCCGCCCGGAGTCTGAACCGGCCCGCAGTGCATGAGGCCGCGCATGAACGTGCCCGCGGTGATGATCGCCGCGCCCACCGCGAATCGACGGCCATCCTCCAGCTCGACGCCCTCCACCGTGAGCCTGTCCGCACTGCTGGAACCGCGCTCGGTGGTGTGCAGATCCGAGACGCTCCCTTGGATGATCTCGAGGTTTCGGTGGGCTGCCAGTCTCCGACGCAACTCGGCGGCGTAGGCGGCGCGGTCCGCTTGAGCACGGGGCGCCCATACCGCCGGTCCCTTGCGGCGATTGAGCATGCGAAACTGAATGCCCGTAGCGTCGGTCACCCGGCCCATCAGGCCCCCGAGGGCATCGATCTCCCGAACCATCTGCCCCTTACCCAACCCGCCGATCGCCGGGTTGCAGGACATCCTGCCGATGGCTTCGACATCCAGCGTCAGCAGAACCACCCGGGCGCCCAGGTTGGCCGCCGCCCAGGCTGCCTCTGCACCGGCGTGTCCGCCACCGATCACCGCAATGTCGAAGCGCTGGTCCAACCTGATACCGCTCGCGGAGAGAGTCCACTCAGCCGACGCATCGTCGTGTTATCTGCCTGGCGCCGACAGCCCCGCGCAAATGTAGCGATGGAACGGATAGCAGGTCAAGCAGACGGGACCACGAGCAGAAACGCACACCGGACAACGATGCGCTCACTCCGCCGGTGAGCTGGAGATGAACTCCACCCCGATTCGGTATGCGCCCTCACCCAGCCATGAGCCATTGCGCACGATGCCCGTAGCGCCACGGCCGTCTGGATCCTTCTCGTTCAGACGCACGGTCACATACGAGTCGAGGCGAATGGGTTTCGGCGAGTCAAAGCTGAAGCCACTCCGCGAGATGTCGTGAGTGCGGACGGTCATCTCGTGCCGCTCCCAGGAGGCTCCGATGGGCTCTCTTATCTCGATCCGACGCGCTGTCCGCCAGGAGTGGCGATCGTGCCTGCGAAGCAGTGCGGGATCGCCGAGCGAGAGATCGTTGAAATCGCTTTCACGCAGTTCGGCTTCCTGGGGCTCGGCCGCCAGCGCCGCGCACCATGATTCGTCCACACGAAGCTCCTGACTCAGTAGCAGCTCGATGTGCTCCTCGGTCAGGGCGGCTCCCGCGCGTTTCAAGATCCGCCCTCTGGGATTGTAGATGTGTCCGGGGATCTTTAGCCCCGGGCGTAGCGCGCTCGGATCAAGTCGTTGCAGTGTGGATACGGATGCTCGCATGATTCTCGCTTTGATTATCGGCCCCATGTCCCAGTCCCTGGGGAACTCACCCCATATGAGTCGGCTGGTTCCCTGGGCCAGTTGAGCGAGCGAACGGCGCGATTTTGGCTGTAGGGCTGACCGGATGTGGAGGGGCAGATTCTCGGGCATCGCCGCAGAGCGCCACGCAGCCGACACGCTACTGACGCTGTGGGGAATGGACTGATACCAGGAGGCGACACATTTGATCATGGAGTTCATTGAACGGCTTGGTGCTGCCTCTGATTCCATTGAACAGAACGGAGAATGCGAACCAGCGTCCTTCGGGAGTGACGACGTACCCGCTCAGCGTGCGCACGCCCCTCATGTAACCGGTCTTGGCATGCACCGCTCCGGGAAGCCCAGTAAGGCGTCTCTTAAGCGTGCCGTCGTGCCCGGCGTGAGAGAGGCTGCTGATGAAGAGATCGCGCTTCGGATGGTGGTACAGATAGTCCAGCAACGCCACCGCCTGAGCGGCGGACATGCGGTTATCGCGGGACAGGCCCGATCCGTCGTGAAAATCGGAATCGGCCAACTGAACCCCGGCGCGCCGGGCGAAGTCCCCAATCGCCGACTGCCCCGTGTCCCAACTGCCCTGCGGTTGCGTTCCTCCCGCCGTGCGGGACCATTGAAACCCCAGCCTCTTGAGCAGAGCTTCGGCGAAGAGGTTCTGGCTGTTCTTGCCGGTCCGCCGCAAGACCTCAGCCAAGGGCGTGCGATACTCAGCCAGTACGGTGGTGTCGGGGGGCAAGCTTCCGTCCGCCAGCCGCAGGCGGGCGCGGCGAAAACCTCCATCGGTGGTGATCCCATGCGTGCGCAGCGCCGCTCGGAATGCGCCGGCGAACAGGGCGGTCGGATCCGAAACCGCGACGGATGGGAATCTCCAACGCTTGTCGCACCCGCCGCTAATCACGAAGCGCATGTTTTGCCCTGGGCGGGCGATGATAGGAGTTCCCTTGCCGCCAGATGTACACCGGTTGTCCACTCGAACCGCATCGCTCGGCGGGACCAGGGACCACTCGACCGGCGCTCCGGCTTGCTTCGCAGGCCATACCGTGACGTCGATGCAGTTGTCGTTCAGATTCAGCGCTCCGACCGGAGCCCCATACCACTTGTCCAGGTCGCCGGGTTCCCAGGAGGGGTGGGTCCGCTGGTCGTCCATCAGGGTGTCGTCGTACCACAAGCGGCTGGAGAGGTCGCTGAACCCGTGGTCCGCCAGGACCGCCGCCCAACGCATCAGCCCGGTGGTGACCTCCTCACCCCGGCCCGTCACCAGCTTGGGATCGCCAAAGCCCGGGTCACCGTCACCAACGACGTACACTTGGTCGTCCCGCTCCGCCAGAACCGTTCTGAACAAAAAGGACTCTCCAAGATCGACCGCCGCCGCCGCCAGCACCCACAGTTTCTGATTGCTGGCGGGAATCAGTTTGCGGTTCGCCCCAACCTCGATGATGACCTTGCCAGTGGTCAGGTCCACGACCATGGCTGAACAGGCGACGCGCTCCTGGGGGAGGTTGGTGAGGAGGCGTCGGAGTTCCGCGGCGACGGGCGCCGGCTTGCGAGGCTCGGTTGCCAAGCTTCCGAACGAGGCCTGGAGGACTACCGCGACCGCGAGCACGGGAGCCACGTTCAACCGGATGAGAAGCTGACGCATGATCATCGAGGAGTTCCGTCCGCGCCGTTGGCGGAAGAATGCGAAGGGCGTTGGTTCGCGGCGGGCAAACCAACGCCCTTCTGGAGGATAGGTTGGGTCCGCCAGTAACGTACCCAATCTTCCCTACACTCCTGAGTCACTCTTGTGGACTGCGGGTTCACCGGGCTTGGTGAGTCGCCCGGTCGCCCCGCGGTGGTCCAGGACCTCTACAGGTCGAGCAACGAGGTGTGGCACTTGGTACAATCCCACAACTCGTCCGCAGTCGTGTCGGTATGACACGTACCGCAGGTCTCGTGCATGGCTTCCTTCAGATTGGGCACCCCGCCGATCCACTCTTCAGCGTGGCAGCCCTCTGCGTCACAGCCGACGTTGCCTATGTGGTGACAGGCTTCACAACCGAAGGTCGCGTGGAAATCGTGGTCGAAATCGTGGGTCGCATACGGGGACGGCGACCCCATCGGATCGCAGGTGTCGGTGTCTTCGTTGCAGGTGGTTCCGATAGCGCACGGGTCGGTGCCAGCCTGGCAATCGCCCTGCACACAGGTCGCAGTTCCGGTGCAGTAAAGCCCGTCGTCGCAATCGGCATCAGTGGTGCACTCGGCCGCCTCGGGCACGCAGTGGCCGCTCTGACAGACCTGGCCCGTGGGACAATCCGCATCACTAGTGCACTCGGCGGTCTGCGTCACGCACTGGCCGTTTGCACAGGTTTCGCCGTCGGCACAATCGGCGTCGGTGCCGCACTGCCCAGGCCACGGCCAGAGGATGCCGCAGGCCATTCCGCTGAGCATCAGGCCGATTCCCAACACGAAGGCTAACGCCAGCATGACATTGCCTGTTGCCAGTTTCTTCTTCATCACGTGTATCTCCAAACAGTATCAGTGGTCAGGAACATACTTCCAGGGGTTTGAACTTCTTCTCCTGGGCGATAACGTCCAGATGAGTTGTGGTCAGCACTTCCAGCCCCACGTGCACCGGGCCGCCGATCTTGCCGGAGTCCACCACCTTGACATAGTGCTGGCACTCCTGGCAGTATTCGAGGCGCAGCTCGGGTTCTTCGGAGCTGAACAGGTACTTCGCATCGCCCGACTTCGTCGAACCGCATGCGGGGCACTTCAGGTCCGGAACCGCCCATCGTGAAGCACAAAAAGAGCAGTGCATGAAGCGCTGGGGAGCTGGGCTGAGACTCGGATCCTCGCTGGGCAACGTGCCCAATTCCACCAGCGCCGGTAGCCCGTCACACGTCGGGCAGCGGGCTCGTTTCCATTCGTGCATCCGCCCCGAGGCCGGCAGCCAGCTTGCGGACACCACTTGCCAGTGCGGAAAGATGACCGCCCGGGCCAGCGTTGCCAGCACAGCTTCCTCTACACCGATCAGTTCGGCAGCTTCGCCGACCAGTTCGATGCGGTCCGGACGTTGCTCCAGCAGCCAGGTGGCCGGCAGGAGGTTACCCCCCTGCTCGGCCGCCTCGACTTTCTCGACCGCCTCGCGCAACACGGCGTTCCCGCGGCGAAAGACGGTTTTCATCTCTGCCCAGAAGGACTGGAGCGAATCCGATTCGATACCCGGGTCGTAACGCTCGATGAGCGGCGTTCCCTCGCCTAGACAAGCCCGCACCTGGGCGCGCTCCAACGGTTCGGGGTGGACAACCAGTCGGTTGCGCCACTCGATCTGTCGGCGGAACACGGTCAGGTAGAAGTCGACCATTTCCCGGTAGGCCGAGCGTGCCTTGAGTATTTGCTCGGCGCGCCGGGTCAACGCTTTGACCGCCGCTTCGGTGGACTTTTCCGAGGAGGGGGAAGCACTCATCAGCTACTCCGTTACGCTCCGACCACCGTAGTGTACATGCTCTGCTTGTCGCCCAGCAGAAGCAGGAGACGAGCCTCGTTGCGGTCCAGGATTGCCGCATCCGGGTAGTCGGACTGGATCGCCGCCAACCGAGCGTCCGCGGCATCGAGCATGTCCTGCCGGTCGCCAAACTGGATAGCGCCGACCGGGCACGTCTTTGCACAGGCCGGCAACTCGCCGTTGTGGACCCGGTCCACGCACATCGTGCACTTGTACATCTGCCCGTCAGTCCCCTGTCGTGGGATGTTGAACGGACAGGCCTGACGGATCGTGTCGAAGGACTCGCTCTGTGTACCCTCGCCAAAGAGCACCGCGCCGGTCTCCTCGTCGATAGTGATCGAGTCGCCGCTTTCCGCCCGCTGCTTGCAGGGGGCGTCAACGCAGTGACGGCAGGAGTTCCTCGCGAAGTTCCACGCCACGGTTCCGTCGGACTGGGCACTTTCCTTGAAGTGCACCAGCACCCAGGTGTTCGCGGACAGATCCGGCGGGTTCTCGTAAGTCCCGCGGTTGGTGGTGGATTCGGCTTCCAGTTCGTTCCATTGCTTGCAGGCCACCTGACAGGACCGGCAAGCAGTACACTTGGTCGTGTCGATCAAGAATGATTTACCGTTTGCTGCCATGGTTTAGGCCTCCTTTACCACGTCGACCATAAAGGCCTTACTCTCGGGGATCCGCGTATTCGGGTCACCCACATTCGGGGTCAACAGGTTCGCGCTGGTGATCCGGGTGGCGTCCGGGCTCGGGGCCACCCAACCGTAACACCACGGTAACCCGACTTGGTGAACCGTATCACCCTCAATGGTGAAAGGCTTGAATCGCTTAGTGACGACGGCCACCGCCTTCACCCCGGCTGGTTGACGGATGCCCTTGACCAGGACGCGGTCACCGTTGGCGATGCCCTTCTCCGTGGCCAGTTCCTCGGACATCTCCACGAACATCTCCGGTTGGAGTTCGTTGAGCCACGGAACCCAGCGGGTCATCACCCCGGTCTGCCAGTGTTCGGTCACCCGGTAGGTCGAGCAGACGATCGGATAGTCCGACCCGCCCGGGGTGGCCAGTGCGTTCATTTCCTCGGCGGGGGGTACATAGACTGCGGGATTCAACCGCTGAGCGTAGCCCATCGGGTTGGTGGCCAGGGGCGATTCCGCCGGTTCGTAGTGCTCGGGGAACGGTCCGTCCGCCATGGCCCCGAGGATCTGGCCCATGCCGAAGCGCCGCATGATGAACGGCAGCATGGAATCGGGATTGTCCGTACCGTCGGCGTTCTGCATGGGCGCCCAACCGCCATCGGGCACGTCGCCTTCCCAGCCCTCGCCTGTCCAGGCGATCACCGGATGAGTCGCATCCCACGGGACGCCCTTCGGATCCACGCTGGCCCGGTTGTAGATGATCCGGCGGTTGATCGGCCAGCACCAGGCCCAACCCAGATTCAGGCCGATCGGATCGGTCCCGCCGGCGGTGCGCCGGGCCATGTTGTTGCCGTCCTCGTTGTACGACTGGCAGTACAGCCAGTTACCCGAGGCGGTGGTCCCGTCGTCGGCCAGCTTGGTGAAGTTGGTCACCAGGTCGCCGGCGTTTCCATTCTCGCTATCGACCAGGTGATACCCGTTGATCTCCTTGGCCAACTCGTGAGTGATCTTGGCTGGGTCGTCGAAGTAATCCCATTTGAGATTCAGGATCGGGTCGGGGAAAACGTCGCCTTCGCCGTACAGGGCTTTCACCGCGGTGAACAGCTCGTCCAGAATCTCGGCGTCGGGCTTGGCGTCACCCGGTGGATCGATGGCTTTGTAGCGCCACTGACCCCAGCGCCCCGAGTTGGTGATGCTGCCTTCCTTCTCGATGGAGGCGGCTGCGGGCAACTCGTACACCTCGGTGTTGATCGAGGCGGGATCCATGCCCGGACCGCGCCAGAACTCGGAGGTCTCGGTCGAGTAGATGTTGGTGCACACCATCCAATCGAGCTTGGCCATCGCCTGGCGGACCTTGTCGGCGTTTCCACTGCTGCAAGCCGGGTTCTGCCCCCAGGCGAAGAAGCCCTTGATAGACCCGTTGTACATGGCGTCGAACAGCGGTTGCCAGGCGTAGTTGGCCCCGCTGTCCAACTTGGGCAGCCAGTGGTAGGCGAACTCGTTCTCGGAGGTCGCCGCGGCGCCGTACATACTCTTGAGAAAACTGACCATGTACTTGGGCGTGTGCTGCCACCAGTTGGCGCTGCGCGGCTCGTCGGTGGTTATTGGCCGGGCCGACTCGTTGTAGGTGGTGAGGTCGGTCCAGGTATCCACCGGGGTCTTGAGGTAGCCCGGCAGAATGTGGAACAGCAGGCAGTGGTCCGTCGAGCCCTGTACGTTGGACTCACCACGCAGGGCATTCACCCCGCCGCCGGCCACGCCGATGTTGCCCAGCAGGAGCTGGATTATGGACATGGTGCGGATGTTCTGGGCCCCAACGGTGTGTTGGGTCCAGCCCATCGCGTACATGATCGTGCCGGCTTTGCCCACCGCGCCCGAGGCGGCGTACGTCTCGTACACCTCCTGCAGTTTGGCCTCCGGGGTGCCGGTGATGCTGGAGACCGTAGCCAGATCGTAGCGCGAGTAGTGCGTCTTGAGTAACTGATAGACGCACTGCGGGTCCTCCAGGTCCTTGTCCTTGAGGATCACGTCGTCCTCGCCCTTTTGGAACGCCCAGGCGGTCTTGTCGTACTTGCCGGTGGTGTCGTCGTAGCCGTTGAACATCCCGCTGTCGAAGCTGAACTTCCCGTTTACCAGGAAACTGGCGTTGGTGTACTCCTTGACGTAGGTGTCCTGGATGAAGTCGTTCTGCAGGATGTAGTTGATCATCCCGCCAAGGAAGGCGATGTCGGTTCCGCTGCGCAACGGAGCGTACATGTCCGCCACCGCGGAGGTGCGGGTGAAACGCGGGTCCACGCTGATCATCTTGGCCCCGTTATCCGCCCGGGCCTTGTTCACCCAACGCATGGAGATCGGATGGTTCTCGGCCGCGTTGGACCCCATGATCAGGATGACATCACTGTTGCCGATGTCGATCCAGTGGTTGGTCATGGCCCCTCTGCCGAACGAAGTCGCCAAACTGGCGACGGTGGCAGAGTGTCAGTTCCGCGCCTGGTGTTCTATGTACACCAGGCCCAAAGCACGCAGGAACTTCTGGTACAACCAGCATTCCTCGTTGTCCAAGGCGGCGCTGCCCAGCGAACCGATGCCCAAGGTTCGGTTCACCGTTCGCCCCGCGTCGTTGGTCTCGGTGAACGTGGCATCGCGGGTCGCCTTGATCTTCGCCGCGATCTGGGCGAGGGCGTCCCCCCAACTGATCTCCGTCCACTCGGACGCTCCTGCGGCGCGATAACGCACCTTGGTGAGGCGGTTCGCGTTGTTCCCACCCGCCATCTGGAATAGCGAGGAACCCTTCGAGCACAACGTCCCCTCGTTGATGGGATGCTCGGAGTCGCCCTCGATATTGATCACCTTACCTCCCGAAGAGTCCACCACGAGCCCACAGCCCACTGCGCAATAGGGGCAGATGGTCGTGGTGCGAGTGGCCTCCTCGAGGTTCTTGCGGAGTTCTACCGCGTGAGCCCTCACAGGGGCCAGGGCGAACCCCATCCCGGCTACAGCCACCCCCGCAGTCACCGCGGAGGTTTTCATGAATTCTCGACGTGTGACTAACATCCGTACCTCCTGTGCTTAAACAGAGCCACGACCGGACCAGAGAGGCCCGGTGTTTGGCGAAATACCGTCCTGGCTACACGTGATATCGGCAAAGGGCGCAGCCGATCGTCGGCGGCAGGCCGCCGTCCTGCGGTGCTGCGTTCCCGGAATAGAGGATGTCCAGCGCAATCGATGCATTGCCGGAGTCAGGTCGCCGCAAGCGAAACCCGAGTCAGATGCGGGAAGGAATGGAACACGCCATGGAGGATGGCGTACCGGCTGCACGATCACCAAGTGACCTCCGCGCACACAACCGCAACATCCCTTCGCCAGCCGGTCGCAGTATCCGCGTGCTTGCTAGATCGGTCAAGCGCCAAAATCGCTTAATTCATTGCCGACACAGTAGTTGCGTTGTGCTTGACAAAGCACAACGCACGTCGAACTCCGTTCGCCAGTAAGTGCGGCCCACTGTTCGGTCTGTTCGCATGACACTCAGGAGACTGGCGGTACGCACCGCTGCACGCCGATTGCTGTTTCGACGTCGCACAACGCCGCACAGGTTAGGCTGACACGGATGCGTCAAATGCGGGGTGGCCCCCGACTTGCTGGAGGACTCGGCGAACTGGGCCTTGGGAGTCAACTTTCTGCCCTGGGCCTACGTAGCGGTGCTGTTCAGCGGGGCTCAGGAGCTTGACGGGAGCGTCTTGGATGGCTATTTTCAGCACCCTGAGCGAGGATTGGCGGAGCATACGGAGCGCGGAAGTGGGTTACGATAGCATAGTCTGCGTAAAGCAGGTTCCAGACACCAGCAATATTACCGTCGAAGCGATGACCGCTGAAGGAACGGTCAACCGTTCCGCCCTCCCAGCCGTCTTCAACCCCGAGGACCTTAACGCGCTGGAAGCGGCGTTGGACGTGCGTGATCGCTTCGGAGGGACCGTTACGGCTATCGCGATGGGACCGCCCAACGCCGCCGAGGTGCTGCGCGAGTGTCTCTACCGCGGAGCGGATCGGGTGATCCTGCTCACCGACCGGCGAGCTGCAGCCAGCGATACGCTGGCGACCAGCTACATCCTCAGCCGGGCGATCGAGAAGATCAGCCGCTACGATTTTATCTTCTGCGGCCGCCAGGCCATCGACGGGGACACAGCCCAAGTCGGCCCACAGCTTGCCGAGAAGCTGGGAGTTCCCCAGGCTACCTACTATGAGCAGCTTGTCGAGCTGGACCAGCGCACGGCGCGGGTCCGGCGGAATGTGGGCAACGGATGGGAAGTGCTGGAGGCTGAGCTTCCGCTGCTATGCACCGTGCTGGACTCCGCAAACGAGCCGCGACCGGCGTCTGCTCGGCGAGTCATGGGCTACAAGCGAGCCCGGACCGAGGACGGACTGAAGCGGGACGTCGCTAAGGAACTCAGTGGCGCATCCGCAGAGCAACAGGATGCGGAGTGGGCCAAACGGCTCGAGGTTCTCAAGATGGAGCACCTGCTGCTCGACCAATGGGATCTCGACGACATCGAGGCGGACCTGCAGTGGTGCGGGTTGACCGGGTCACCGACCAAAGTCCATCGTGTCCAATCCATCGTGCTCACCAAGGAGGGGCATACGGAGGTGCCTGCCACCGAGGACGGTATCCGGCAGATGACCCAGGAGCTGATCCTCGATCATACGCTTGGGTAATTGTCAGTACCCGCACCCTCGAGCTGCCCGGGATGTGATGAAACCGAGGTCCTTGGCTGTCCAGGCAGCAGAGGCAGGGCGGGTACCATCGGCACCGACCGGCAGGATGACGAGTTGAGATTCACGGCTGAAAGCTGAGAGCTTCTTGAATGATTGATCCGAATCGACAGGGCGACGTCTGGGTGTTCGCTGAGCAGGAAGATGGCAGCCTCAACGACGTGTCTTTGGAGCTGTGTGGCCGGGCGCGCGAGTTGGCCGACCAGCTCGGCGTGGAGATGGCGGCGGTGCTGTCCGGCTGGAACGTGCGCGAGCTGTCCGACCGACTGATCGCCCAGGGGGCGGACAAGGTGTACTGCACGCAGGACACCGAGTTGGAGCACTATCGCACGCTGCCCTACGCCCGGGTGTTGTGCCAACTGGTGGAGAAGTACAAGCCGCAGATTGTCATTTACGGCGCCACTGCGATCGGGCGCGACTTGGCTCCGCGGGTGGCCTCCGAGCTTCGTGCGGGCCTCACCGCCGACTGCACCGCCCTGGAGATTGGCGACTACCACGACAACCGCAGCAAGACCGAGCACAAGAACCTGCTGATGCAGATTCGTCCGGCGTTCGGAGGCAACATCATCGCCACGATCGTCAATCACGATCGCTGGCCGCAGATGGCTACGGTGCGCGAGGGGGTAATGCCGCTGTTGGAGGGCGATCCCAAACGTAGCGGGACGATCATCGAGGAGAAGGTTGAGCTGAGCGATGTCGACCTGGCGGTCCGGCTGATCGAGCGACATCGCGAGAAGCGCACGGTCGTTTTGAAGGGGGCCCGCATCATCGTCACCGGCGGTGGGGGCGTGGGCAGTAAGGAGAACTTCCAGTTGATCCACGACCTCGCCGGCGTGCTGGGCGGAGCGGTGGGGGCTTCACGTGCCGCGGTGGACAGCGGTTTTATCGCCAAGGAGCACCAGGTCGGGCAGACCGGCACGACCGTGCGTCCTGCGCTCTACATTGCGTGTGGGGTGAGCGGAGCGGTGCAGCACCGGGCGGGGATGGAAGAATCCGCCAAGATCATCGCGATCAACTCGGATCCCGAAGCCCCGATCTTTTCGGTCGCCCATTACGGCATTGTCGGCGATCTCAACAAGGTGATCCCCATGATGATAAAATCCATCCGAGAACGAGCGTAGCAACCATGCCGAATTTCTACACCGACAACGAAGATATCCTGTTCCTCTTCGAGCACATGGACTTGGCGGAGATCGCCACGCTCCAGGAGGACGGCTTTGCACCGACCGACGGTCCCGGTAGAGAATACGCTCCGCGCGACGCAGCCGATGCGATCGACAACTACCGGCGCATCCTGAGCATTACCGGCGACGTAGCCGCCAACCGCATCGCCCCAAGGGCGGAGACCGTCGATCGCGACGGCCACACGCTCAACCTGGACGGTACGGTTACGCTCGGCGAAGAGGTCCGCGAGAACCTCAAGGTGCTCGCCCAGGCGGACCTGATGGGGTTCACGCTGCCACGTCGCTACGGCGGGATCAACTGCCCGAATCTCGTCTACACCATGGCGATCGAGATCGTCAGCCGGGCCGACGCCTCGCTGATGAACATCTTCGGGCTTCAGGGCATCGCCGAGACGATTAACGCCTTCGCCGACGAGGCGACCAAAGCGGAGTTCCTTCCGCGGTTCGCCCGTGGCGAGCTGACCGGAGCGATGGTACTCACCGAACCTGACGCCGGAAGCGACCTGCAGGCGGTCAGCCTTCGCGCCTGGCAGGACGACGACGGCCAGTGGCGGCTCAACGGGGTCAAGCGGTTCATCACCAACGGTTGTGGTGACGTGCTGCTCACGCTCGCCCGAAGTGAACCGGACGTCAGGGACGGCCGGGGCCTCAGCCTGTTCCTCGCCGAGCGCAACCCACGGATCAAAGTACGCCACTTGGAGGAGAAACTCGGTATCCACGGCTCGCCCACCTGCGAGTTGGTCTACGACGACGCTCCTGCCAGGCTGATCGGCGAGCGCCAGCTCGGCTTGATCCGCTACATCATGAGCCTGATGAACGGCGCCCGCGTGGGGATCGCCGCCCAGTCTCTGGGGATCGCCGAGGCAGCCTATCGCGTGGCCCGCGAATATGCCCACACCCGCAAACAGTTCGGAATCTCCATCGAGCGCCTCCCCGCAGTTGCGGAGATGGTCACGGACATGAAGATCGCGGTTGAAGCCTCCCGGGCGCTGACCTACGAAACCAGCCGCCTCTGCGATCTGGAGCACAACACCCTCCGCATCCTGGAAGAGGAGGAGCGCAGCCTGCGCACGCTCTCCAAGGACGAGAAGAAGAAGCACCGGGGCGACGCCCGCGTATTCAAGCGGCTCAACGGCATGCTTACGCCCATGAGCAAGTACTACGGCAGCGAGATGTGCAACCGCGTAGCCAGCGACGCCATCCAGGTGCTCGGCGGATCGGGATATATGCAGGACTACCCCGCGGAGCGCCTCTTCCGCGATGCTCGGATTACGACCATCTACGAGGGCACCAGTCAACTCCAGATCGTGGCGGCGGTGCGCGGGGTCTGTTCCGGTGCGTTCGAGAAGCAAGTCACCGAGTACGAGAAGCGTGAGTTCAAGGACAAAGCCTTGCATGCCCTCAAACAGCAGCTCGGCGAGGGCACACAACAAGTCCTCGAGGGCGTTGCTTTCGTGAGGGGACGCGGCAACGAGTACATGGACCTGTACGGACGCAAACTGGTCGATGCCGCCGCGGCGGTGCTCATCGGGCACCTGTTCCTCCGCCAGGCGGAGGACAGCCAGCGCAAACGTCTCGTCGCCCAGCGGTTCATCGATCGGGAGATGCCCACGCTGCGGCGAGATCTCGAGCTGGTATGCAGCGGGGATCGAGCCCCTCTCGAACACTTCGACGCCATCGCCGGCCCGCCGGTCGTGAAGTAGCCGCAAGGGAATGACACCAAGCTCAGACTGTGCATGGTATGAGTACCCGGAGGAATGACCCTCCCCCGACCCCTCCCCGAGATGGAGGGGGGCGTGATGCCGGATCCGGTATCATACGCATTCTGGTTAGTTCTCGCGCTTGCCCCAGCCCGTTCGACAGACGGTCCGAAACCGGTGTTGGGTGGCATGGGTAAGCTCTGCTTACCTGTGCAGCGCGCCGATGACGCACGGGCAAACAAGTTTGCCCATGCCACCCGCCACGCAACCCTGACAGGGCCTGGGCAACGCGCAGCTTCTATCCGTGACGCGTATGACTTGGCGCTGTGCGGATGATCGCCGCCGATGTCCACCGCGAGAGCGAAGAGGCAAGACAACCTGTCTTCGGCTACGGGACCGGATCGATCCCCCCGACGCCGAACGGATGGCAGCGGAGCAGTCGGCGGAGAGTGAGGCGTCCGCCACTCCAGACTCCGTGGCGCCGTAGGGCGAGGGCGGCATACTCGCTGCAGGTGGGGCAGAACTTGCACGCCCCGATGAGCAGCGGGCGAAGGCCGAACTGATAGATGCGGATCAGCACAATGAGCATCTCCGCGGTAGCCCGTCCGATCCGGGAAAGAAAGGGGACATTCTGGTTTTCATCACCCATCAAAGCTGCCCCGCTCACCAGAAGTCGCCGGAACAGGTTGTCCCGCTTTCCAGACTCACTCCTGATCGGAGTCCTGCCGCCTGGTGATCCGTTTGACCACCGTTACCGTACGCCCGGTGCGAAACTCCTGACCGTCTTCCGTGGTCACCGACACTTCGATGCGGTGCTCCCCGGGCGCGGTCAGGAATAGCTGACCGTTAAGGCCGTTGGAAATCGGTTCGCCATTGTCGGTCCACAGGTAGTAGGCCTTCCCGCGAATGTCGTCCGGCACCACAACCGAGTAGCTGACCAGCAGTGGGGAAATGCCGATCGTAGGCCTCAGCCGCACCCGAACAGGTAGCTCCGGTTGTGGTTCGGTGTGCTGCACCGGCAGGGGAGCCGAGCGGCGGGCCTCCGGTGCAGTGGGGCTGGCAGGTCGGGTGCGCAGCGAACTCCCGGATTCGATGGGGCGCCATTGCGTGAAACCCCGTTGTTCCGGCGTTTGTCCTGCGCCCGTGGAACCGAACTCGTCCCCGGCTGCCGCCACGGGAGCCTCCGCGGAGGTGGGCACGGGGCGGGGCGCAACCAGTGGTTCGACCCCGTTGACGTGGCCATCAGTACGATCCAGCAGCGGCCGCTCTTTGACCCGGAGCATAGCCAGTTCCAGCGGCGGGGTCTTGGCTTGGGCGCCACAATCGCGGGCGAAGAATGCCGCCGCCAGGCTGGGTGTGCGCTCGTGGCCTTTGTCTCCGAATTCAGCAAAGGTCAGGTCGAAACCGTGGGCGGAATACCAGATGGCCGCCTCCTGGGACTCACGCTGGCAGATCGCAAAATCGTTTTCCGTGTAGAAGACCGCGACCTTGTAGTCCCGGTAGCGCGGCACGTTGGCGGGATCCAACAGGTTAGCGGAGAAGTTCGACTGTTTCACCGCCAGGCAACTGAACCGCTCGGGGTGTCGGTTGACCATGTAGTGCGCCACGTATCCCCCGTACGACCAGCAGGTCACCAGTACAGCATTGGGTTCGACTTCGACGGTACGCCGCAGGTCGTCCATGATTGTGAGTATCACCCGTTCGTCGTGCTGGAGCGAACCCGTAATCCGATCGAGCGGTAACGGGCCGAAAAGCGCGGGGCTGCGCAGCTCCGGAGCACAAACCACGAAACCGTATCGATCCGCCTCCTGCTGCCACTCGCGGCACTGCCGGTTGGCGTTATCGAACGGTTTCATACCATGGAAGGTCATCACCAGCGGATGCTTGACGCCGCCCTGCGCATAACCATCGGGCAAGTACAGCCAGTAGCCCGCGCCGGTCTTCGGCTCACGGAGGTGCATCACCCTTCCCGCACCGGGCCGCTGAGGGACGGCGCAACCGGACAGCAGCACCAGCGACAACAAAGCGACGGCAGCACCGCCACCCGCCACCAGCCGAGTGGCCGCCGAGCATGGTCTGCGATTCGCTCCCGAAACCGACATTACTTGTTTCACTGGCCCGGAATCCTTAGGACGCCGCCCCGTAGTCCACAGGTACGGCGATCCGATACGGTCTCACGCACGCGCAACACAACGAACCGAGCATTCTAGGTCCCCGATAGTAGGATGCCAAACCCGCTCCACTTCCACTCGGCTGCGGGATTAGGCCCACCCCCCGAGATCAGCCCTGGCGCGGACTTGCACGGCTGACCATCTTCCGGGGGACGGTGTGCAATCTTGTCACCACCTCTTGGCGGGGCGTCGGCGTGGTATCCCAGAGTCCACACCGCAGGCAAAGCATTCAGCCACAGGCTCTGGAAATGTGACTTGGCTTGGTCGATAATCCACGCCTTGCCAGTGCCCTGAGTCAGAAGTTCCTGCAATAAAGAGTGATGGTCTACGTTTGGCATGGTAGCATCCTTTTGGGGAGACGAACCATGCGAACCGGACGCCCGAAGAAGCCGTTGAACATGACGCTCGATGAACGTGAAACACTTGAGCGGTGGGCACGCCGACCCAAGAGCGCCCAGCGCTTGGCTCTGCGGGCCAGGATCGCATTGTTGTGTGAGCGTGGGAAAACGAACACGGAGGTAGCGAACCGCGTCCAGGTGACTCAGCAGACCGTGGGCAAGTGGCGCGAACGATTTCGTGTCCATCGCCTCGATGGCCTAGCCGACGAACCGCGACCTGGAGCACCTCGCAAGATCACCGATGCTCAGGTGGAAGACGTGATCGTTCGCACCTTGGAATCGACGCCCAAGAACGCGACACACTGGAGCACACGCAGCATGGCGAAAGCCACCGGTCTGTCACAGCGCTCGATCGTGCGGATTTGGCAGGCCTTCGCCTTGCAGCCGCATCGCATCAAGACGTTCAAACTACCGAGTGATACGCATCACGGATAGAAGCTGCGCGTTGTTCAGGCCCTGTAGTGGTTGCGCGGCGGGTGGCATGGGCAAGCTTGTTTGCCCGTGCGCTATCAGCGAGTGGCACGGGTAAGCAGAGCTTACCCATGCCACCCAACTATCCGAGTGGATCACGAGGTTGAAACGTGATGCGCATTACCCGTACCACGCAACACCGGCTGCGGACCGCCTGTCGAACGGGCTGGGGCAAGCGCGAGAACTAACCAGAATGCGCATGATACGCTTTCCACTTACAACTCGCGCGGCTCTGATTGGCTCCGCGCGAGCTTTAACCGTGATGCGTATGACTTGCTGCATACGGCGTTCGCCGCGCGCATGAAAAACCCGCCCGCCCCGGAGTGCCGGGACGGGCGGGAGGGTTGTAGGTCGGATCAGTCGACTACTGAGCAGAGA
>JAAEQG010000347.1 GCA_024231775.1 bacterium | reverse complement strand
CATGACTGGCCGGTTTTGCCCGCCGCATGACAACTGCGGGTTAGTCCAGATCCAGTTCAATTGTGCCGATTGCCCGATTCCCGATCATCCTACTTCTCTCGTTCGAGTGGCCGCGCGGACTGAAGTCCGCGGCTCGTTCATCGGCGTAGTTCTCCTGGACCTGGTATCAGTCCCCCACCCCTGGAAGGGCTGGGGCACCCGCTGGTCACCTGCGCGCCGTCAGGCGCCAGGCGAAGGTGAGCACTGCGGCGGAGGTGAGCTTCAGCCCCGCGAGCAGCAGCGCTGCCGTTACCGTTCCGAACACTGGCACCAGCACGATTCCGGTGAGCAAAGCCCCGAGGCAGGCACCGGCGTGATCGGCGGCGTTGATCCCCCCGGCAGCCCGGGCTGCGTCGCCAGTCAGGGTCAGTTGCAGGCTGCCAGCCAGCGCGAACGCCGCCCCGCCGAGAACTCCGGTCAGGGCGACCATGCTCAGCACCGCCCACTCGACCAAGACGAACGTCAGAGGGGTCGATTGCAGCTTGCCCAGAGCGGGGACCACCACCGGGATGGACAGAGCCAGCAACGCCAAAGCACCGTCCACCGCAGCCAAGGCGCCCCAGAGGCTTGTCGGAGTGCGACCTTGCGGCGCCATCCTTTGCGCGCGCCAGGCGGCTAGACGACAGCCCACGACCAGCCCTCCCATGAAGACCGCGATGATCCAGCCGATGCGGCTGTAGACGTATCCGTAGAGGTTCTGAAACGCGAACAGCCACACCACGCTCAACGCCATCGTGGCGAACCCCGTCGTTCCAATCGAGAGCATAGTCGCTCCCGCACGCCAACCGTCGGCTGAGCGCCGCCGCGAGCGGGTCAGGATGACGGTGATGGCCCCGAGCAACGCCAGGCCCAGGCAAAGCTTGGACAGGCTGATCGAACGTAGACGCTCGATGACGCCCGCTCCGGAACCGCCGGTCATGTGGTCCCACAGCACTAGACGTTGCACATAGGCCACCGGACGCAGGTCGGTACTCACGTCTACGGTCCGAACAGCATCGAGTTCCTCCGCCCGGTAGCGCAGCTTATCCGGGTCCAGCCAGTCGGTCGCGCCTTCGAACCACTCCGGGTAGAAGAGGGGAGACTCGACGCCACGATCCGTGTAGCGCTGGGCCAAAGTGGCGGGATCGGTGCTGGCTAGTCCGGTGTCGGTGGCTGCGATCACGTGGGCGGGATCGCCCCAGCAGACGGCGACCTGGGGGAAGTATCCGGCCAACCCCGCCCGCACCGACGCCAGGTACTCGCCCGATTCGGGAGGAAGCTCGCTCGGGGCGGCGGCGACAGTTAAGCAGACCACGGCCCGCGGAGCCATCGCCCGGCGCAGCTCGCGATAGAACTCAACGGTGTAGAACCGGGCGCGCAGGGCGGACATCGGCTCGGGCAGACGGGCGATGACCAGGTCGTACTGCGCCCGCCGGGTCTTCACGAAGTAGCGCCCATCGACGTGGTGGACCGAGACGCGCTCATCGGCCAGGGCGGCTCGGTCGGCGTCGGTCAGGTACGGGGCGATAATCTCGATCTGGCGAGGGTCAGGCTCGACGTAGTCCACCCTCTCGACGGGGTGCCGCAGGATCTCCGCCAACAACCCCTCCGCCCCTCCGCCCAGCAGCAAGACGCACCGTGGTGCCGGGTGCTGGCACATCCAGAAGTGAGCCAACGGTACGAAGGTGTACGGGTCCGGGAAGTCCGCGGCGACCTGTCCGTCACCGTAGAGCGTGTATTGTCCGCCACGGCGACCGACGGCGAGATTCTGATGACGGGATTCCAGCTCGGCGCACCGCTCGTACTCCGGAGCGAGATCACGCCAGCGACGCTCCACCAGTATGCGGTCCAAAGAGGCGCCGCCGAGCAGGGCGGCCAGCATCTCCGCCAGGGCAAGGCCGAAGAGTATCACCGGACCAGTTCGCCGAGATGAGGTTGCGGCGAGCAATCCGCCACAGGAGGCTGCGGTGAGACCGGCGCAGAGCAGGGCGGTCTCGATCGGGGCGAGGTGTTCGACCGCCCAGAAGCTGAACAGCGCACCGCCGACCAGCCCCCCCGCCGACTCCAGGGCGTATACGTCGCCCAGTGCCCCGAGCGGTCGGCCCGGTTTCTGCGTATGCTCCACCTCGGCGGATCGGCCCAGAGCGGTTTCGTCGCGGATGCGGCAGGCCAGAGGGAACCCCATCCCCACCAGAGCGCCCACCGGGGTAACGAAGCTCAGGGCTGCTACGGCGCTCTTGGCCAGCGGGACCAGCTCGCCGGAGGTTACCCCAAGCCAGGCCCGCGCCCCCCGAAACACCCACAGCTCGACGCACATCGCGGCGCTTAGGGACAGCAGCACGGCGACCAGGCGAATCTCCGTCCGACCTCCCCGGGCTGTCCACCCGCCAGCCAGCGCCCCAATGGACACACCCAGCAACCAGGCAAACAGCACCACGCCCCAGGCGAACTCGCTGCCGAACATGAGCACGACTGCTTCGCGCAGCAGAAGCGCTTGGGTCACAATCGCCTGCACGCCGTAAACCAACACCAGCGTCCCCAGGGCCAGGCGGCGGCGATAGCGGGGCAGCAGAAGTCCTTCGTAGGTGGCGACCATCGCCCGCTATTGTAATCGCAAAGCTGAGGAAAGGGGGGTGGCAGGGGGAGCGGCGATCAAGGCCACAGTCGACCCGGAGACGGAGGCGAAATCGGCGGACAGACCGAGTGCAGTTTGGGTTCGTCGATTCCAACTCATAAACTTGCTCCCCGCTAGGTTACGGTTGCAGCTCGGAGAGCACACGCATCGGCACGTTCCTACGAAGCCTGGGATCAGGCTACGGTCGCCAGGGCAGTTTGCAGCGCGTCCGCCTGATTCGCCCAGAGCTTCTGATAATGAGTCACAAGCTCCTCTCTCATCATCGGAACGTCCTTGGGTTCCAGGGCATCCGGACTCAGTCCGTTCTCCTTGCAGACCGTGCAAATCGCCGAACCCACACCGATGGATATGATCGGCGAGATGGCACTTATGAGTTGTTTGACGACGGGGTTATCTACGGCCATGGGATCTCTCTCCGGGGTCAGTGCCTGATGATGACGTAGAGACAGCCGGATCCGTCAATCAACTTGTCAGCCTGTGCTTCACTCATGCCGATCGACGCGAGTCCATTCTCATCGTAGACTACTTTGCCGGTGTCGCTGCTTCGGCAGGCCAGTTGATAGTAGTTGAGGCAGTGTTCCCCGCCGATGGTGATGGCCTTCGTGATCAACTGCCGGCCGACCTGGTGGGCTATGCAGCCCGGGTTCAGGATAGCATTCGATCCGGGATTCTGCGCCATGTAGTCGTTGATGATCCGCGTGTGGAACTTGGGCGGAGCTCCATCCAGCGCGAGCTTCTTCATCTCGTCCGCCATGGGACATCCCTTGAGAATGACGACGTTGGCGTCGTCGATCGTGGATTCTCCCTCCAATTCGACAATGGCAGAATCACCGGCTGCGTGGGCCTCCTTGAACTCCTGCCAAGTGGCGTAGCCCTCAATAGTGACGGATTCAGCCAGGTTAGTTCCTTCCTGGAAAAGGCCCATCACGATTTCCTCGATCGGAGCATGCTCGTCAATGATGTCCTCGAGAGCATTGGCGCTCAGCACTGCCCGTATCTTTGGCTGAGCTTCGACCTTCGTCTCCATGACGGACTTCCTTTTCGCCGCAGGGTATAGAGTTGATCACCCAGGGGCCCCGCCCCGTGCGTGACATCTGACGCCCATTCCCGGTCGATCATCGGCACTCGCGGAACTGCTCTTGAAACGAAGGGGTTGCGTCCGGCCCGAGCCCCTTTCTCGGACTTGAGGCGGGGGCGTGGGTGGAACTGTTCCGATTGAAGTCTGCGCCGGTGACGGGATGCTCGAGGTGGTCCGGGCTTTGGACCCGTGTGCGGGTTCTGTGGGCTGTGGTCGGGATCGCGCTGGTGAGTCGTTCCGCATCCGATGAAGCCTTTCGGACGGTCCCTGCCCGAACAACCCGCCGCCTGAGCTTAATCGGTGCTGACCCGGCCCCAGGCGTCTATAGGTCCGAGTGCGGCAGGCTGCCAGGTGCGGCGCGGTTGTCCCCAGCTTTGGGCCATCCAGTCCACGAAACTCCGCGGGTTGAGGGCACGTCCGTAGACTTCTGCCCAGCTTTTGCCGAAGGTGACACGGTGACGCCGGTCAATCTCCTTAACGAACTCCTCAGTGTAGAAACCGCGAATCAACGGCGAGAAGCTCTCGCTCTCCAGCGGACCGAGGTAGAGGTAGGCATCGTAGCCGTCACCGTAGGTCCCTATGCTCCGCCGGTCGGGGAAGGCGTCGAATGGCTCGCGTCCGAAGGGGCCGACCTCGAGAGGGAGCGCCAGCGGTCGGCGACCGAGGGCGGCGAACGCGGAATCGAACAGCCCCATGCGCAAGCGCCCCTGCACCCGGCCCGAGTTCGTCTGGGCGGGAGCGTGGGGGAAGAACGCGAATATGGCGTCGGGCTTCAGGTGGCGTTTGAGATGCCAGCCAGCGCTCCTTATGGGCGCCTTCCCGTCCGCGTGCTCGAGGTTCAGCATCGCGTGGCCGGCGCCGACGATGAACAGTCCGCTGCGCTGCTCGCCCGGGTGACGCTGGAGATCGGCGAGGATGTTGTCCGCCATGCAGCGGTCGCGATCGATCTCGTACGGGCGCCAGTCTTCGCGTTTGCGGATGCGCTCCCACGGGCGCGGCATGTCTACGAGCACGACGCGGATGCGTTGGTCGGGAGGTAGTGAATGGTTAACTCTCCACACGGTGATGAAGAAGTCGAGCATCGCCCGATCGGGCCACCCCATCCAGAGCATGTCCCGAAGCGTACGGATGACCAGGCCGGCTTCTAGTGGATCGGAATCGAAGAACGCGTCTATGTGGGGTTGATCGTTCGAGGGCAGCTCGAGGTAGATGGCCCCCACGGTTTTGGGAAACTGTGGATCACGCACGAGGTCTGCATTGAAGGCCCAGTATCGCGGGCGATGGTGGATCTCGCCCATGATGACGAGCCTGTGGTTCGCGAGGGCGGTCATGGTGAAGGCGTGGGGATCGCCGCCGTGCTCTTCAAGAAACGTGACGAAGGGCGTCAGGTGTGCCTCGGGATCGTCCACCCCGCCGCCCAGCCCGGCGGCGGGCGCCAAGCAAGCCGCCGCCACGCAAGCGAGCAAGACGTTTCTGAAAACAACCATGCGGTAGTCCATCGCCTCCCAGGTGTATTGCGGTCGCCCTCGCGCATCTTACCATCGACGCACCCGCCAAGAGAACGGTGCAAGCTTCCTGGACCACTCAACGTCGCCATGCCGCGCAGCGACCATCCCGACGAACCACCTCACGACGGGTGGCATGGGCAAGGACCGCGCCGGTCAGTCGTTCCGAGTTTGACGAAATGTCCTGGGCGGTCCTTGCCCGTGTCCCAACTCGCGGAACACACGGGCAAGCTTCATCATCAACGTATGACAGTACTTCGTCGAGGCGCGGGGAACGAGGGCACCCGCCCACCAGTCCGCGCCCGCTTGCCCATGCCACCCGCCGCATGACTATGGCTGGCAAGCTGATGCGATCCGTTGCAGTGTGCCAGGGCCGTTCGCCAGACAACGGTAGCTCCTACTGTCATTCCTCCCCACGCGGGAACAGGATGTGCCCAGTGTAATCGTAGACACCCATTGGCTCCGATGGTCGCGGTTCGAGTTCCTCGCAGGTTTCTACGATCAACGATGATCCCGGCACGCCGAACTCGAAGCGACGGATATATGCGAGCGCCTCGTCCTCGTTCTCCGCGACGACGTCATACGTGATCAAGAAGCCAAGCTCATGCCCTTCTTCGTCCCGCTCGGGCGAATCACCCTCGACCAGAAGCCGCATATACTTCGCGTCCACCGAGAACCGGGCCTCGATGTCTCTAATATGGCAGCGCTACTTTCTCTTCAAGCGTCTTCCGCGTTTTCGTCGGCTTCGGTATGACGCTTCGTTGCGATCTTGAT
>JAAEQG010000346.1 GCA_024231775.1 bacterium | reverse complement strand
GTCAAGATCGGATTCCTCGGGCCGATCGAGTCCACGGTGTCAGTAGCTACCGGTGGCAGGAGTCACGAAGAGGCGCTGGGCATCGCCATGATGCACGGATGCCAACTGGCCGTCGAACAGGCCAACGAGCGCGGCGGATACGTCGCCCGGGGGATTCCCTTCGAGCTGGTCATCGCCAACGACAACGGTCTGTGGGGCGCGGCGGGAAACGAGATCACCAAGATGGCCTACCAGGACAAGGTCTGGGCCATCCTCGGGACCATCGACGGCGCCAATAGCCACATCGCCATTCGCGTCGCCCTCAAGGCTGAGATCGTGATGATGAACTCCGGCGACACCGATCCCACGTTCATCGAGACCAACATCCCCTGGACCTTGCGCTGCATCGGCGACGACCGCCAGATGGGCTACCTGCTCACCGACTACCTGTACCGCAAACTGGGGCATACGCGCGTGGGGATCATGCGGGCCAGCAACCGTTACGGGCGCTTCGGCGTACGCGAGATCAAGGACGGTGGCCGCCGCATGGGACACCCGGTCATTCTGGAGATGGCCTACCAAGTCGGCGCCGGGGACTACGCCCTGCAACTCGAACGCATGCAGGCAGCCCGGGTGCAAGCCGTGGTCCACTGGGGCGACGCCGAAGACGGCGCCGCCATCTTGAAGCAGATGCGGGCCATGGGCATGAATCAGCCGTACTTCACCTGTGACCGCTGCGTTTCCGACGAGTTCCTCGAACTCGCCGGTCAGTACGCCGAAGGCGTCACCGGGGTCTACCCCTGGAACCCCACGCGCACCGATCCGGTACTCTCCGCGTTCCGCAAAGCCTTCCTGCGGCGTTTCGACGCTCCTCCGGACACCTACTCCGCCCACGCATACGACGGAATGAACATGCTCATCGAAGCCATCCAGATCGCCGGGCTAAACCGCGCCAAGATCCGCGACGTGCTGGCCCACCGAGCGGAACCGCACCACGGCGCCACCGGAATCATCCCGCTGAGCGCCTGCCTGGACGATCTTGGAGAGGTCTTCCTGGCCCGGGTCGAAGACCGGAGCTGGAAGTTCTTCTCGCGCGCAGACCTCGAGATCCCCCGCGGCACAATCGCCCCCCGCGATCGCGTCTCGAGAAAAACCGCAAAGTAGCACCGCCGCCAACCGAAACCTGAGCAGCAAACGCTGACCCGTAGAACGCACCCGATTGTCAGCTAACCTCGCTGCCTCTATAAGAGTCCCCAGAAGAGGAAGATTCGGTCCTGTTGGCGGAGCTTGACGCTTGCTGGCTTCTACGAGCAAGAAGTGGCGGTTGTTTAGGGCGTGGTCCAGTCGTCGCCCGGTGTGGTGTACGTGGCAGGTGACCTATCGCTGCAACTTCCGTTGCGGCTTCTGCCACTACTGGCGCGATCCGATGGGCGCCCTCCCCGAACAGTCTCTTGAAGACTTCGCCGCCGGTTCGAAGAAGCTCGCCCAGATGGGTTCCCTGTTGGTTTCGCTGGCGGGCGGCGAGCCGCTTCTGCGGCCCGATCTCGTGCAGATCGTTCGCGAGGTAGCCCGTTACCACTTCCCCTTCGTCACCACCTCGGGATGGCACGTCACCGCCGAACTCGCCGAGCAGCTCTTCACCGCCGGCTTGTGGGGTGCGTCTGTCAGTATCGACTACGCCGACCCGCGGCAGCATGACAAAGCCCGAGGAACCCGGGGAGCATTCGAGCGAGCGGAAGCCGCCCTGGCCCACTTCTCCAGGGCCCGCAAGTATCCCTGGCAGCGGGTCAACCTGATGGCGGTCCTCCTGCACGACAATCAGGACCAGCTCGACGATCTGGTCCGCCTGGCTGCGGAGCACGACGCCTTCTTCATGATTCAACCGTACGGCGTGCGCAAGACCGGCAGCACCCGATTCGTCGCCCCAGCTGAGGGCGTCTCCCGGCGTCTGCTCGAACTCAAGGACCGCCACGCCAACATCCTGAGTAATCGGGTGTTCCTGAGTCGCTTCGATCAGGCTCTGAACGGCGGCGTCCCCGGCTGCCGCGCGGGGACGGCGTTTTTCAACATCGATTCATGCGGCGACATAGCCATCTGCGTGGAAGAGCGGGCAGATCCCGTAGCCAACCTGTATCGCGATCCCACGGCGGACATCGTTCGCGCCCTTAACGCTCGCGCTCGAGCCACAAACTGCACGGACTGCTGGTACAACTGCCGCGGCGAGGTGGAAATGCTCTACAGCCCGGTCAGCCTGATCCAATCGCTACCCACCCTCTTCCTCGACCGCGGTCGACCGTCGCAGCTGGAGGCTCGTGGCAACGGTCGAACGCGCCGCGCGAGTTCGCCATGCAACCGTCCGACCGTTACGTCCTGATCCTACGGGTCGTGGAAGCGATCCCCCCAGGCCACGTCATGACCTACGCCGCCGTGGCGGAGGCGGCAGGCCTCCCCCGGCGTGCCCGCCTGGTAGGCAAAGTCCTGGCGGACCTACCCGCCGAAACTGCCATCCCCTGGCACCGCGTCATCAACGCCTCCGGTCGCCTGAGTCAGCGCCGAGACGCCGACGTCACTCTTCAGCGCCACCGCCTCGAACAGGAGGGCCTCCCCTTCGACGCCACCGGCCGCCTGAATCTCGACCTCTACGCCCACCACCCAAGCTCTCCCCCTTCCACGTAGCGAAGCAGGACCCGCCCGGGATTGTCCCGCCCCAATGTGGGGCACCAGCCCGACTCGAAAGGGAATAAGGGGACATTCTACTTTCTTCACTGAAGGGAATAAGGGGACATTCTACTTTCTTCACTGAATCGGGAACCCAACGAGCGGGAGAAGAATACAATGTCCCCCTTTTCTCCCCCGCGTCATCAACGCCTCCGGTCGCCTGAATCTCGACCTCTACGCCCACCACCCAAGCACGCCCCCCTCCCCGTAGCCAAGCAAGATCCGCTGGGTGCCCCATCCCGTTGTCGGGCGCCAGCCCGACGCGGCGTGGGGGTCCGAACCGATCTTGAATCGCGGATTGAAGCTTGCGCAACAAACTCGGAACCTGCGCTAGCGCCGGCGCAAGAGCGCGAGACCAGCAAAGGCCAGCAGGATCCCCGTGGCCGGCTCCGGGATCACGGCGATAGCCGTGGAGCCCCGTACAGCAGTCTCGGTGCTGAGGTCGCGCAGGAGCGTGAGTTCGCCGGTGGTGGTGTTGGTGTCATATAGGCCGATATCCTCCACGCCGGCGCCGACGGAGTTCTTCACCACAGAATACGTAACGCCGTCGTCTTCCCAGTAGTCCATACCTGTGGTGATCATGTTGAGCCCACCGCCCACCGGGCCGATTGTCGTGAGTAGCATCAGGAACGACAAAGGACTAACATAGCGAGTGGTATCATCGATGGGGGCAGGTCCCTTCCCCTACCTGCAGAGAGGGGAGTAATACCAAGTCCAGGACGACCATACCCAGTAGAGAGCCGCGGACTTCAGTCCGCGCGGCCACTCGAACATGAGGAGCAACATGACCAGGAATCGGGCAGTCGGCACAATTGAACTGGAACTGGCATAATGGGATGCTAGCACGACAACGGAGTCTGCCCCCGACCGCCGGATTATGCTATGATATGCCATCGGACCGCCGATGATCGATCAAGAGTGGTCGTTCTACACCATCCGGAGGAGCAAGATGGCAAACCAGGATAACGATAACGCGGGAGTTTCACGGCGCAGGTTTCTCCAGGCCGGCGCCGCCGGACTGGCTGGCGGCTTCCTGCCCCACACCACCCCCGAAGCATCCGCCACCCCGTCACGCGACTTGCGCGACACCAGCCACATCTACCACGCCCGCAACGGCATGCCCGCCCAGAACGTAGCCAAGGTATTCGAAATGGCCTATGGCGGCATCGAGAACTTTATCGGCCCCAACGACGTGGTCGTCCTCCGCCCCAACCTGCAATGGCCGCGAAACGGATACACCAATACCGACACCGGCAAAGCCATGATCGACCTGATCCTCACCCGCCCCGGCGGGTTCACCGGCGAAATCATCGTCGTCGAGGACGAACATCGCAGCAACCCGCACACCAGCTCCAGCTCCGGCTGGTGCACGACCAACAAAGCCTCCAACGGACCCTACAACTGGTTCGAGCTGATTCAGCACTACGTGGACCACGCCGCCGAATACCCCAACGGAATCCACACCGACCCGGTCACCGGGCAGATCAACGTCAGCTTCCAGTTCCTCCAGGGCTCGAACAACTTCACCCTCGCCGACCCGCACCCCATCCTCAGCACCTACGGCGGGGCAAACTTCGCCGGCGCCAACAGCGTCCAGGACGGCACTGTCGATCCGTTCATGCTCCTCAAGAACACCTACCCAACCAGGAACTGCCTCTACCTCCGCCGCAGCGACCTCGTCTACTCCAGCGCCATAGCTCGGGTGTCGCCCCTCCGCAACGAATACCTGATGAGCTACGCCGTGTTCAAGAGCATGCACAGCGGACTCTACGTCAGCATGTATCGCGACCACCCCACCGCCTGGGATCCCGATGCTGAGGCGTTCACTGCTCAACCCGTCAAGCTGATTAACATGAGTACGCTCAACCACCACGGCTCCTACGCCGGGGTGACCTCGATCGTCAAGGCCCATTTTGGCGTCGTCTACGGCACCTTTCACAGCACCGGTTGGGACAGTGCGACACCGAGGACGTTCTACTACGCCGGCGGAGCCATCGGATACTGGATGGGAACCATACGCCAGCCGGACCTGCACATGAGCTGCGCCGAGAGGATCGGGCGGACCAGCCGTCAGGAGTCCAACGCCTTCGCCGCCAAGTCCGTGGTGATCTCTACCGACCCGGTGGCCTTGGACTACTATGTTGGCAAGTACATCCTCTTCCCCGCTGGCGGAACTTATGGCGCCGGCGGCGGCAGCGCCGCAGAGCCCACCACCAACGACCCCAGCCTCCCCGGCGGCTACTACGGCCTGACCCTCGAGTTCTGCCGCGATCCGCTCGCCGACCATTCAATCATCAACGGCACGCTCAACGAAGCCGAGATGTCCATCAACGTCGTGGACAACACCCCCGGCGACTTCGACAACGATGGCGATGTTGACCTCGAAGACTACGACTACTACCAGGACTGCCACGCCGGCCCCGACCTGCCGCCGGCCCGACCCACCTGCGACATGGCCGACCTGGACCAGGACACCGACGTAGATCTCGACGACTTCGACTTGTTTGGCAGCGCTGTTTCCGGCCCGGATGTCTAGAACCCATCCCCAAACCCCTCTCCCCGGTGGGAGAGGTTGGGAGAGGGGAGCAATGGGATAGGCTCCCGAACCTATCCCAGGCCCCCTGCGGCACCGGTTTCCAACCGGTGTCTGACCGGTTGCAGGAGGTCAGCGGGTGCCCCGTCCTTTGCGCAGCAAAGGGTGGGGGCTTATACGCAACCTGGTTGATCACCTCCGTTTCCCGCGTTCATGTTGCAGCCGCAAACCCCTCTCCCTTGGGGGAGAGGGCAGGGTGAGGGGGCGGGTTCGGCGCCTCTTGACCTCCCCAACCCTCCCTGAGCGGGAGGGGAGTGCGTTTCTCATCGTCCACTACCGCAAACCCAATCTGCATGTTCATACGAGACTTGGTATAGAAGGTCAGCCGTCTGCAATGACTGATGAGTCTTCATTCTCCTGTAGGGATTCGATCGCTATCGCAGGAGACGAAGATCGCCCCCGTAGAAAGAATGTGCGCATCCGCTGAACCGAACCCGTGGGTGAGGCGTGGTCCTCGGCGTTGGTCGAGTGCCTCACGATATGCAACCAAGAGGCGACAGGCCGGGACCGGATGCGTGGGCGCGGAATGGCCCGGCTGGGCGCTTGATGCTCGTCCTCGGCGATAAGAGAACGGGCCGCCCCGGAAGTGGAGCGGCCCATGATTGGTTTGCGTAATGTGTCGGCCGGGTCAGCAAGACCCGACTCCTCGCCTGATCAGATCAGCGTCTCCGACGAATCATCGCCATTCCGCCCAGCGCCAGCAGCGAGAGCGCCGTCGGCTCGGGGATGATGTCGAGGGTGAAGAAATCATCGCTGCGGACTGCTGTGTCCCACGTCCAGGTGTAGCTGCCCTCTGTCAGACCGAGTGATGCGAAGGTCTCGCCCGTGTACGTGGCGGTGCTGGGACCCAGCGGATCGCCGGACACGTAGCCGAATGGGACGGCGAGCGCCCCCCCGCCCCCGTGGCCGCCCGTGAGGATCCCAATGATATCGCCGGTCCAGCTGTCAGCGCTCGTGTACGGCCCAGAGCCGACGAAGCCCGGGCCGGCGAAGTTGACCAAGCCGAAGAGCTGGCCCGGGTCGCTCTGGCCAACAAAAAGCATATCGTCGGCGATGACCGGGAAAAAGGAATCCACGAGACCGCCCGTCGCCAGTGAGAGGTCCAGCGTTCCGCCGCCCGTCATGACCACATCGCCGCCCGTCTCTTCGACGGTGACGATCACACCCGCGGACGCGGCCCCGCCGGTCAACAACGCCACGGTCAAAGCCAATCCGAATCCCGTTTTCATGGTTTTTCTCCTCCTCATTCCAGTCTCAATGTACGGCGTGCCAAGCAGGTCGGGTCCGCAAGACCCGACTTCTCGCTCAATCGGATCAGCGTCGGCGTCGGATCATCGCCAATCCGCCCAGGGCCAGAAGAGCGAGAGCGCCAGGCTCGGGGACGATGTTCAGGACTGAGCCCTCGGTCACGCCGGGGTAGCTACCAGGCGTGAGATCCGCAAACGGCAGCGTACCCACATCCCACGTTGCGGTGAGGTCGTGCGCGGTCACCGTCCCGGAGAGCACCCCGTCACTCAGGGCCATGCCGATCCCATCGCCCGACCCCCAGGTATTGAAGTTCATCGTGATCGCATCCACGGTGTCTGGCCCGACGGTGATTGAACCACTGACCAAATCGGCACCGATACTGTTATCCGCCGGAGCAAGAACATTGTCGCCAAAGAAGTACAGCCACGCCGAGTTGTCCGGGATGCCATTGTCAATCGTGCCGGTGCTCGTACCCGTGGCAAACAACTCGACACCGCCATCGACAGCGGGCGACACGGTGAAGATCAGGTCAGCCTGAGCACCCGTGGCAAAGACCATCAACACTGCAACCACAATCATCGAGCGATAGGAAAACATGCCTCAATCCCCTCCCTAAAGCCACCAGCTTGGGGACGCCTGTAGCTTCCCCGGCCGCGAATCGTTCATCTAAAGGTGGAGTGCTCTCTCCGAATCCTCCCAGTCCACGATTGTAGTGGACAATCGCCTCGAGTTCAAGGGTGAGCGAGGTTCTCCAGAGCGGCAAGCACCCTCGCATCCACACGATCCAAGCCCTACCGGACTCACGGGGCCGTGGCGGACGCAACCTCTTTATTTCCCTATATTTACGCTCGAGTGACACTGTCGCGCCGACCTTGCGGAGTGAGTGCAAGGGCGAAGCGTGTCGTGCTTGTCGGGCACGGTCCCCGTGGTGCCATCCGGCAGCACAGGTAATCGACCGGTCATGACAGAGGTCCTGAGGACGGGTGGCCCATCTCGTTGATCCGACCCACGGGCGAATCTCGAGGTGGGGGCCGGATTGCTTCTCCGCGTCCTCAGCGCCTCTGCGCTCCCCACCCAGCTGCAAGTTGGCGGTCGGGTGGCATGGGCAAACTTGTTTGCCCGTGAGCATGCCTGGGTTGTCATGCCAGGCCCAGGATGACTGTGCCGATCAACGATAGGGGTAGGGAAGACCGGTTTCCCGGTCTCCCCTCCCTCCG
>JAAEQG010000345.1 GCA_024231775.1 bacterium | reverse complement strand
GTGCTGGCGGTGCTGAGTTGGCGGCAGGCGGGGATCTGGCACGATTCTGAAACGCTTTGGACCCACACTGTTCGGGTCGATGACCGCTGCTCCCTGGCGCACAACAACCTCGCCATCATGCTCAAGAAAGCGGGCAAGCTTCAGGAAGCCCTCCAGCACTATGAGCGTGCCGTGGAGATCAACCCAGACGACGCCAACGCCCATTTCAACCTGGGCAACTGCCATAAAGCCCTGGAGCAATACGATCAGGCCATCGCCTGCTACCAGCAGGCCATCGAGCGTCAGAAGAGAATCAAGAAGAAACCGGTCCACGAGCAGGCCCACATGAACCTGGGCAACACCTATCTCCACTTGAAGAACCTCGACGGCGCCATAGAACATCACCGCTATCTGGTGAAGGTCAACGCCAACCGCAGCGCCGAGTTCTACAACCTCCTCGGGAGGAACCTGCTCAAGCAGGCGAAGGAACTCAGCGGAAGGGAACGCGACGGACACCTCACCGAGGCCCAGGAGTATCTCCAGCGAGCAATCCGCAAGAAACCGGAGTACCCCACGGCGCTCTGCAATCTGGCGGAGTCGCTCATCGAGCATGGCCGGTGCGGCGAAGCGGTTGAATACGCCGAGCGGGCACGCACCCTCCGCCCCCAAGCCAAGACCCCTCGGCGTTTGCTGAACAGAGCGCAGACTGAGTGTGGTCCTTGAGGGCTTCGCCTAGCTGTCGACAGACTCCGCGGGAGATCGACAGACCGACCGCAGGGCTTCGAGCACGTCGGCGGGCATGAACGGTTTGGCCAAGCGGCAGGTGCGCTCGTCTTCGGAGGGGGGGGCGGATTCCGGGTCCAGCAGTCCCCCGCTGATCAACACCACGGGAACGTCCGGGGCGATGCGCCGAACATGCTCGAATACGGTCGCGCCTCTCACCCTGGGCAGGTTATGATCTAGCAGAACCGCGCCGAGCGTGGTGGTGTGCTGTTCCAAGGCGATCACGCACTCGCCCGCCGTGGTCGTACCGACGATCTGGTGCCCACGCCCTTCCAGGACCGTGCGAAGCAGAGCGACAATCATCGGATCATCGTCGGCGATCAGCACGGGACCCGGACCACACGCAACGTCAGGTTCGACCGCGGGTGGAGCGCCCGTTACGACGTGAAGTGGCAGGCAAATGACCACCGAAGATCCCCTGCCCGGCACGGCCGCCGCCTCGATCCAGCCGCCGTGGGCGTCCACGATCTGGGCAGTCACCGAACGCCCCAGGCGAAGGGCATCTCCGAAAAGCGACTCGGAGGAGGCTGGGGCCACCGGCTGGGCAAAGGCCCGGGCCATGCTGCCGTCGCCGGCATCCGTCACCCGGATCGTAGCGAGCTCGCCGCGTTGCGGCTCGTTGCCCGGGGAATCAGCCGGTGCCTTTGCGCTCCTCCGTGCGGCGGTTACTCGGATGTCTCCACCGGTGGTGAGCATGTCCGGG
>JAAEQG010000344.1 GCA_024231775.1 bacterium | reverse complement strand
GGGTATGTCCCATCATCTCTGAGGAACACGCATGTATCAGCCGGCGTCTCGCCAGCCGGGGAAGGCAACAACCCCTCGTGTTCGACGGGCCTGCAATGGGTGGCATGGGTAAGCGGAGCCGCACCCAGCGGCGGAGCTTACCCGTGATCTTCGCCCGCCCACGCCACTCTGACAAACTCTGGTTCCCTGCAGCCGTAGCGCTCGTGCTCGGGCTGTTTTGGGGCAGCCAGGTGGCGGTGGCCGATCCGCTGTTCCCGCAGATGCAATCGTATGGCGCAGGGACTTCTCTTCGTTCAGTCGCGATCGCCGATCTGGACGGCGACGGCGACTGCGACCTAGCCGTGACGACCGGGGGCAGCGTCTCGATCCTGCTGAACCACGGCGACGGAATGTTTGCGCCCCAAGTAACCTACGGCGTGGGGAATCATCCTGGTCCGGTTGCGATTGCCGATCTGGACGGTGACGGCGACGCCGATCTGGCCGTGGCGACCAGGCGCCACCGCCTAGACGGCGTCGTCTCGATCCTGCTCAACCACGGCGATGGGACGTTTGCGGCCGAGGTGAACTACGGCGTTGGAGTTCTTCCCTATTCGGTTGCGATTGCCGACCTGAACGGTGACGGCGACGCCGACTTGGCCGTGGCGAATCAGGATGACAGCGATGTCTCGATCCTCCTGGGTGGTGGCGACGGAACGTTTGCGGTCGGCGTGACCTACTACGCAGGGGATTGGCCTTCATCGGTTGTGGCCGCCGATCTGGACGGTGACGGCGACACGGATCTGGCCGTAGCGAATCCGGGAGACGACACCGTTTCGATCCTGCTAAACCAGTCCGGGGGATGCAATGGCAACCGTATCCCCGATGAGTGCGACCTTGACTGCGGGAGCAATGGCGGGCCGTGCGACGTCCCCGGCTGCGGCCAGAGCGAAGACTGTAACGCCAACGCCACCCCCGACGAGTGCGACATCAACCGGTGTCAGGATGACCCTTTCTGCGGCGACTGCAACACCAACGGCACCCCAGACGGATGCGAGCTGGGCGAGAACCTTCCGCCGACGGGATCGGTAATGGGGACGGTTGCGACCCAGCCGGGCCCAGCGCAGGCCGCGTCACTCGACGCACCGCCGCGCCAGCACCAATCCTGCATCCGTCGCGAGAACGATCAAAACGGTAGCTGCATTCTGGATGAGTGTGAGCAGGCGGCGCCGGCTGTTCCCGTCGGGGCGCAACTCGGCAGCCTCACCAGCGTCTCTCGGATTCTCCCGGCTTCGCAAGAACCTCGCTAGCGACCCCAAGAACGCATGATCGCTTAGAAATCCACATTCATCGATCGCGCGCCATGTACTTCCTATGGAGGAAGATTCTCATGCCCCAGCGTGGTCGCGGATTCAGCGTTGTCGAAGGCTGCGAGGCCAAGGCCGCGCCCCACCGCCGCCCCACCCAGCGCGAGTTCTCAGGGCTTCCGCGCCAAACCGGAAGGATATAGCAGGTTATGGAAGGATATCGCGGGACAAAAAACGAGCATATTGCCCGCCCTACCGGCGCCGGCTGCTACTTCTTCAACCGAGCCACGACGTCGCGTTCGGCCTGGATGAGCTTCTCCAGGGCATCCCCCGGCGACTCCACCGAGCGCAGTGCGTCCTGTGAGCGACTGTTAGCGGATCATGCCACCGGAATCGGACGCAGGACGACGGGGAGCGGCTCGTTCACGAGCCACTTCTCTTCGCAATCGACCGCGAGGAACACCACCCTCGCCCGGTTACCGGGTCACTGCGGCTCACGGCCCCGCCGGCCCGTTGTGGGGTCGCTCTCCGGCGGGAGCAGGCAGGGAAGCCCGCCTCCCTGCGGAGGGGGGATCGGCAGCGACTCTGATATACTCGTCGTGGGCGGCGTCGGCGTCCGTGCCGAAGCAGTGGTGCGTGCCTCGGATTGTCTTGCACCACTGGCCGTTTCGGTGCCGGAACAGCGGGAAGCTCCGGCGGGGCTTCGTGGGTCTCGGTTGCTTCGGATTCGCCATTCTCTCCTCCTTTAGGCCGTTCTATCGGAGAGGTTTGGAAACCGAGGCCGGGTGTCGTAGCAGGTGTCGTCGTTTGGTCGGGGGCTGGTCAGGAGGGCCAGAATCGGCCATGATGGCCCAAAATCAAGGGTTGCCACCGTAGCTCAGATGGCAGAGCAGCGGTTTTGTAAACCGCAGGTCGTGGGTTCGATTCCCTCCGGTGGCTATCGTAAACGCGGTTCGGGCGGGCCTTCTGAGTCTAGGCGTGCGGGGGGCTTGCCTGGGCGTGCCGGTTTTGACGCTTGAATTCGCGCTGTGAGGTTGCGCGTACTCGTGTTCGGCGGGGCAGTCGATGGCGGTGGCGGAACGGGCGGTACGAAACTGGGTGCATCGCTAAAACCGCGAAGGGCTGGCTGGCTTACGGGATCAGCGAAAGGGGCGTCAATGCCGCCTTTCCGATTCTCAACTGGAAGAGACACGAAAGCGAT
>JAAEQG010000343.1 GCA_024231775.1 bacterium | reverse complement strand
TTCCCGACGGCGTCTATATCGTCAGTCAACAGTGGGACATCGAGTACGTCAATCCGGTCATCGAGCGGGAGTTCGGGCCGGTCGATGGGCGCAAGTGCTACGAGTACTTCCACAACCGGACTGTCACCTGTCCCTGGTGCAAGAATGCCGAGGTCTTCGCCGGGAAGTCCGTGCGTTGGGAGTGGCACTCCTTCAAGAACAACCGGGACTACGATCTGTTCGACACGCCGTTCAGGAACGCCGACGGCAGTGTGTCGAAGTTCGAGATCTTCCACGACATCACCAGGCGCAAGCAGGCCGAGGAGGAATTGGCCGAACATCGCAACCACCTGCAAGAGCTTGTGGAGGAGCGGAGCCGCCAGTTAGAGGAATCGCGTGCGCAGTTGCGCCTGTCCGAGCGGCTGGCCTCGGTTGGTACGCTGGCGGCGGGCATCGCCCACGAGATCAACAATCCGATCGGCGGAATCCTCCTGGCTGCTCAGTACGCCCTCGCTTCCGAAGGTGATCCCGCGCTCACGCGGAAGGCGCTGACTGACGTAGTCGATCATGCTCAGCGCAGCCGGGACATCGTTCACAGCGTACTGCGCTTCTCCGGAGAGGCTAGCGTCGAGAAAACGGCGGAGCACCTCAACGACGTCGTACGCCACGCCATAGACGCAGCGCGCCCGTATGCCGACCAGCGAGGATGCATCATCAGCCATGTCTTGGAGGCGAATCTGCCGTGCGTGGATATGAATCCCATAGAGATGGAGCTGGTGGTCACCAACCTAATCCGCAATGCCGCTGAAGCCGGGGCCGCCGAGACGCGCCTCGAAACCCGCGCAACTGCGGATACCATCTTGCTCATCGTAAGTGACAACGGGGCCGGGGTCTCCCCGGAACAGAAGCAGCGCCTCTTCGATCCCTTCTACACCACCCGGCGGAGCAAGGGTGGAACCGGACTGGGCTTGAGTATCAGCCACGGTATCATCCTCGATCACGGCGGAACCATCGACATCAGCGGAGAACCAGGCACGGGAATGACGGCCACGGTCACCCTGCCCCAGTCCGCCACGGCTCCGGCGGGTGAGATTCGCGATGCATAAGGTGCTCATCGTTGACGACGAGGATGTATACTGCGACTACCTGTCGCAGATCCTGATCCGCGACGGGCATCAGGTACAGACCGCCAGCGAAGCCCGCGAGGGCATCCAACTGGGCCGCGACTTCAAACCGGACCTGCTCATCACCGACTGGCTGCTGGGGGACGACCTGACCGGACTCCTCATCGCCCGCACATTGCGAAGGGTGAACCCACAACTACGAACCATCGTCATCACCGGGCACCTCTCCGCGGACCTCGAACGCACCTTGCCCCCCGATGAAGTCCTCAGCATCCTCCGCAAACCGTTCGGTATCGCCGACTTCCTCAACGCCGTGGAGGACGCCCTCAACCACTAAGATGGGAACTTCCATCTTTCCACGACCATCCGACAAGTGTCGAACACCACATGAGGTCCCTTCCGAGCGCGGTCCGAGTAATACCAATAGGTGTTCACCCGGGTGACTTTCATGTGCGCCGGCTCGTCCAGCAGCATGAGTACCTCGTCCGGGGTCATTCCTCGCCTGATCTGGTTCCATGCGGGGGAGAAGACCGGCTCTGAAGGTGAGCCTTCGGAAGTTCTTGAGACGGGGGCGACGTCAACTGCGCCGCCGTGCTTCTGAGTTTCTACGCAGGCACCCATCATGAGTGCGATGGCACCACAGCCTACCCATTTGGCGGACATCACTCACCTCCAGCGCAGCTTTCCCCAACTGTACGGCGCAGCCTCAGCCCGCGCAGGTTCCCACGCCCTCCGGACAACCGGGTTTCCGCCGGTTGATCCGCATCTGACGTGTACGGGGCGATTCATCTGGGAGCATGCTACCCGCGACTGTGCAGGATGCCACCCACGGAACTCCTCTCACTTGGCCGCAGGTGAGATAGAGAAGGTCACCTCGAAAGAAAGTCGCCCCGGAGGGGCGCACGGATATAGCCAGGGGTGCAGTGCAGCGCAACCCCTGGAAACCGAACCACCCAGCGCACCCGCCACGGCAGGGGCGGCGGACGCCGAGCGCACGAAGTCCCCGGGAAAACAAACCGAACGGCTCACCTGCGTGGCGTTCATCCCTGGATAGCCACCTTGGCTCCGTCGGGGCCAACTGGACATGCTGCCCGAGCCTCGACGACGTCTGATCAATCCCCCAGCGGCAGGGGAAGGTGGGACACTCGCCAAGCCCGTCGAGTTCCTCTCGCCCACAAACTGCCCTTCTTGGCCAACTTCTTGGGAGGAGAACCAAAGAGTCAGCGACGACCAAACCTGAAGTGGCTCCCACTGCGCCGAGGTTGGGAGCGCGAGTGATGATGGCCATGCGAACGGCTGAGCTGGTGCCCGCGATACGACGGCGTCCGAACGTGCACGGAGTGGCGATTCTGTGGCCGATGGGCTGATGTACGGTGACGGACCTGATGCCCATACCGAGGATAGTGCGAGGTTCCGAAGCTCAGGCGGAACGAGGGTCGGTGGCTTCGGTGCGTGTCCCGATGCACGATCCGACGACGGTGATGGCCCTCTCGCCGGTGGGCCGAACGATGGTGTACCGTGCGACGATGCACGACCCGGGGTTGGTGGTGAGACCAGTGGATTCCGGTCCGGACCCGCACGCGCGGCGAGCGCTCCCGGTAGACGGGTTCGCGATACCCGCTAGCGGCATACGAACCGCCAACGCACGTGGGCTGGGCCAGCACCGGCTGTGAGTACCCACACCCGGCGGAGGTAGGTCTACCGTACGCCGTACCCCACGCTGCGGGAGCCGCCCGCGGAACCACGAATCCGGACGGGTAGTTGGCGGGGACGTATCCGCTTGTGGAGGAGCAATTGAGTTCGTTGCTGACGTAGTATACCGCTTGACCGTAGTTGTTATATACGGACGTCTGCCCGCCAGCCTGGACGCCCGCGGGCATTCCGAGAGCGGCGACCATTCCCCCAGCCAAGCCCATCAAGTTACTCGATACCGAGATTCTCAACATGATTCGCTCTCCTGCGGGTTCTGCGGAGGCTTGGTAGCCGCACGCCCGAGGCCGGCTCACGCCGATCCACCTCAAGCCTGCTCCGGACACTCCGGAATCGCTCCGCCCACCCAACAGGATAGACGTTTTCAGATGGAGATAGTTAGCAGGAAACAACAAAACCGCGACAGGAATCGACGAGATGCTGTAACTACCGTGATTTCAAGCGCTTAGCGATACCCATCCGCAGCAGGCGCAGCAGGCGCATGAACTCCTCGCGATCCTCCACGGACATTTCCCGGAGCAGTTCCTTGGTCAGGCCGAGGCGGGCTTCACGATACGCCGTATGGGCTTTTCGGCCGGCAGCCGTGAGGGTCACGTCGATGCGCCGCCGGTCCTGGGGATTGATCTGACATTCGATGAGTGGACTGCTGGGCTTGTCCTCGAGAGCGCGGACGACCCGTGACATCTGTGCGGGCAGCACGCCCACGGTTTTCTGAATAGCTCCGACCGTCTGTGGCGAGTTCTTGGCCAGGGCATCTAGCGCCAGGAACTCGGTCTCGGTGAGAGACTGTCCCGCCGCCCCCCTCTTGGAGGCAGAGCGAACGGCAGAGGACATGGAGGTCAGCTCGAAGATCTCTTCGGCGAGGCCGTCCAGGGTCTCGCGAGCGTGGGCGTTGGGCACGTTGTGGTCACTCCGCGGTGGGCAATAGGACCCCCAAGATCCTGCGGCGCGGTCAATTCCGCACCGCAATAATCACAGCAGATGTATTTTTAACATCGGCATAGTATTCGTGCAACCCCAGCCTGTTTGCATTCAGGAGTCTTCCCCCACGAGGTGGCCTGGTCAGATCCACTCTCCGGCCCCACTGCCCTGGGGGAGGGGTAAGAGCGAGCGGTCCGTGGGACATTATCGTCATCTCAGATCATCGATGCTGACTGAGGCACGGTCGGAGCGGTTGGGAGATGTGCACCGTGGAGGCAGAGTTATGCGCACCATCGACGACGAGCGCAATCTGCTCTATCGCCGGGCGTACTTCGGAAACAACCTCCGGAACCGGCGCCGCGAGACGGTTCAGTTTGCCCGACAGCATCACGACCGGTTGCCGACGATCGAAGAGGTTGAGCGCGACGCCCGCATGCTCAGTGTTCGAACCGCTGTCTCGTGTCCTGCACCCACGAACTCGCAACGGTGGCCGCGTCTTGAGCGAACTCAATCGCGTCGCAGATCGCATCACACTCCCTGTGGACGTCGAGTTCAATCTCCACTTTGCGCCAGTAGATGTCCCTAAGTGTGATCCCTTTCCTTGCAGCGTGGCCAGCGCTCGTCGGCCGGTTCTACAGGAAGTTGGACAACCAATCGGCGCCGGTTACGGCGCGCAACACGTAACCCCGGCCGGCTCAAACGGATCCCCGTTGACATAGTAGACCCGCACGCGCACGTCGTCGGGATAGTCGTTGGTCAGATCGATGAACGTATCCTGAATCAACTGCCCAGAAGCGTCCCAACGCAACTCCACCTTCGGGAAGATGAGCAGGCTGCCCTTAA
>JAAEQG010000342.1 GCA_024231775.1 bacterium | reverse complement strand
TGCTGGCGGTGACAGGGGTTTCCTCCTCCGTGGCTGAAGAGTCTTCGCTTCGAGGGGCGGGTCTGCTGGCCGATCCGAACGTCTTTCCGATTGGCGTTTGGCTGCAGAGCCCCGCGCGCGCGGTTCGCTATCGGGCGGCGGGTTTCAATCTCTATGTGGGGTTGTGGAATGGTCCCACGCAGCAGCAGTTGAAGGAGTTGAAACAGGCGGGGATGTCGGTCATATGCCATCAGAATTCGGTGGGGCTGGCGCACCGGGCCGATCCGACTATCGTTGGCTGGATGCACCAGGACGAGCCGGACAATGCGCAGTCTCGGGGTAAGGGCAAGGGGTACGGCCCGCCCGTCCCTCCGGAGGAAATCGTGAAGGGCTACCAGCGCATGCGTGCGGCCGATCCGGATCGACCCGTCCTGCTGAATCTGGGTCAGGGTGTGGCCTGGGATCGCTGGCACGGTCGCGGCGTCCGTACGAACCATCCGGAAGACTACCCTCAGTATGCGCAAGGGTGTGACATCGCGTCATTCGACATCTATCCGGTCACCCATTCCCATGCGGCGGTATCCGGCAAACTGTGGTACGTGGCCCAGGGGGTGGAGCGACTCATCCGTTGGACCGAAGGGCGCAAGCCGGTCTGGAATTGCATCGAGTGCACCCATATCAATCATCCGAAGCACAAACCGACGCCCCACCAGGTCCGCTGCGAAGTGTGGATGTCGATCATCCACGGCTCCACCGGACTGATCTACTTCGTACACGAATGGAAGCCGAAGTTCACGGAGTCGGGTCTGTTGGCCGATTCGGAGATGTATGCGGCGGTCACCCGGATCAATGATCGCGTTCAGAGACTGGCGCCGGTTCTGAACGGATCGACGGTATCCGACGGGGCCACAGTCGAATCGAGCCCAAAGGACGTTCCCGTGGCCGTGATGACGAAACGCGACAAGGGGGTAACGTATGTGTTCGCTGTTGGCATGCGGGCTCAGCCCACGCGGGCGACGTTCACGGTGTCCGGATCAGCCGGCGTTCAACGCGTCGAAGTGTTGGACGAGGCGCGCACGCTGGAATCGACCGAGGGGGTTTTCCTGGACGACTTCCAGCCGTGGGATGTCCATCTCTATCGGATAGGCCATACGGAAGGGCGGTAAGGCCCGCAGATGGCCCGCGGAGGGAGAGCGAACTGGCCCCAACTCCGTTCCGACAAACCCGCGACTTCACCGTTCCGTTCAATCGACGGCCTGTCCCTCCCACAGTCCTTGCGTGCTTACGTATGTGTAAGCGACGTAGATCTGAACGAGGTGGCCATCCACATACATTTCGGTCAGCAGTTGCTTGGCCGACGGCCCATGCCACTGGAACGTCAACGGCATACTGACATTGACGTTGTCGGGAAGCAGGCCCAGGGATTCAAAGGTTCCAGAGGATTCCAATTCAAGAGCCACCGCATCGGTGGCGCCTTCGAATTCGCTCATCAGGCTGCCCAAGGCGATCGAACCGTTGTAGGTGTACGTCTCCTGTCCAGCGCCCTGCGTTTCGCCGGCGTCGCCGAAGTCCGCAAACGTGCCGGTCTCGGGATCGATGACAAACGGGCCGCGCGGGAACAGTGATTCAAAAGTCACTTCCGCCGATAGCTCCAGGGGAATCGATATCTCCTGGGAACCCTTCTGTGTGATTGTCGCGAGGTGGTCGATGACCTGGCTCTGCACTTGGAAACCATCCAGCGTGGCGGTCAGGCCAAGGAAGTCGGTGGTCAATTGCATCCAGGCCGACGTTA
>JAAEQG010000341.1 GCA_024231775.1 bacterium | reverse complement strand
GTTTTCTGGCTTGGCTGGCTGCCCGGCACGTCGTCCATGAGCGATGGATTCGAATGGAGCCAGATGGTGCTTCCGGTGCTGGTGCTGCTGTCCTACGACTTCGGGTACGTGGCCCGCATGACACGCGCCTCCATGGCCGAGGTGATGGACTCGCAATATATCCGCACCGCGATCCTGAAAGGGCTGCCGTACAAGGTCGTCATCCTGCGGCACGCCCTGCGCAACGCCCTGATCGCGCCGTTTACCATTATCGTACTCCAGCTCAACTGGCTGCTCTCCGGGGTGATCGTGGTGGAGGTGTTTTTCGCCTATAAGGGATTCGGCAAGCTGCTGCTGGACGCGGCCCTGTTCGGCGATATCTACGTCGTGGAGGCCTGCACGCTGGTGGCGGTGTTCGTGGCCGTCTTCTCCCAGTTTATCTCCGACATCGGATATACGTTGTTGAACCCGCGGATACGCTTTACGTAAGGAAAAAAAATGGACAAAACCGACGAAACCATTCGACGCCCGTCCACGTGGGGCCTGATTTTCAAAAGCATCGGTCTGATCCGGGAGTCTCCCCTGGGCATGCTGGGGGCGTTCCTCGTACTGTTCTGGGTCCTGATGGCGGTGCTGGCGCCGGTGCTGCCGCTGCACAGCCCCCTGGAGCCGATTATGCCGTTTCAGAAAATCGGCGCCTCCGCCCCCGACGGGTCGACCTTCTGGCTCGGCACGGACCACAAGGGGCGCGACATCCTCTCGCGGGTGATCTGGGGCTCTCAACGCGTGCTGGTCTGGGC
>JAAEQG010000340.1 GCA_024231775.1 bacterium | reverse complement strand
TGACATCTTCGAGCAAGAGCCCCACGTGATCGGTGTCCCGGGAGAAATCTCCTGCTATGGTGACGATGATCATCCCGGGCTGGATGCCGGCCCGATCAGCGGCACTATTCCTGTCCACCTCCCGGACGAAGAGACCTCCTGCGAGGTCAAGGGCCCGGGAGATCTCCGGTTCGAGAGGCGCGATATGCAAACCAAACCTCTGGCGGGCGAGAGCGGCTCCGTCCGGGATGGGGATGGCTTTAAGGGTGACCGGTGCTGTTTGGGCCCGCCCATTCCGCTCGATCCGGACCCGGACCCGGTCGCCGGCGTTCTTGGCGAGCAGTTCGAAATAGAAATCCACGTCCTGTTCAATGGGCCGGTTGTCTATGTTGAGGAGGCGATCACCGATCCGGATGCCGGCCTTATCTGCGGGACTACCCTCACTGACCTCGACTACGTGTACCTGGCGATGACCCTGAACGTGCATGCCAACCCGGACGCGCTTGAGGCGCTCCAGGGAGAGCATTTTCGGCAAAACACGACGAAGCTCATCGGCCGGGATGGCGAAGCCGATGTTCTGTGCGTCGCCGCGAATGGCCGTGTTCACACCTATTAGCTTTCCGAGGACATTGAGCAACGGTCCCCCGCTGTTGCCGGGGTTGATGCTGGCGTCGGTCTGGATCAGCCC
>JAAEQG010000339.1 GCA_024231775.1 bacterium | reverse complement strand
TTCAAGATGACCGCTCTGGTCTCTAAGCATCTGAAGTAGTTCAGCCGACACCTGAACTGCGTCGGGCTTCGCGCCATCGCTGATGACGTGAAGCCCGTTTTCTTTGCCAAGTGGTCGGACTACGGTCTGCGGCGCTGGCAAGAGGGGCAGAGGTGCGTTGTTCGCCCCGCGGCGATGATCAGCTCGATGGTTGTTCCGCATTTCGGGCACGCCTCCCCAGTGCGTCCATACACCCTCAAGCGCTGCTGGAACGAGCCCGGAACGCCCCGCGCATTCAGATAGCTGGAGACAGTGGTTCCCTCTGCGGCGATCGCCGCCCGCAGGATTCGGCGGATCGCTTCGTGCAGACGCTTTACCTGATCCTTGGTCAGCGTATTCGCCTGGGTTTGGGGGTGGATGCCGGCACGATGCAGCGACTCGTCGCAGTAGATGTTGCCCAGGCCGGCGATGGTGGCCTGATCCAGGAGCAGCGCCTTCACCTGGCGCGCGCGTTTCAGTAATCCGCGAAAGGCGCGCAGCGGCGTCGTCAGCGGTTCGACGCCCAGTCGGGTGAAACCGGCGGAGTCGTCCCCGCCTTCGATCAACCACACCCCTCCGAAACGACGGGGGTCACGAAAGCGCAGCTCACGCACTCCGCCGGCCAGGATGATTCGCAGATGGGTGTGGGCGGCCAGCTCCTCCCGGACAGGCAACACCGCCAGGTGGCCGGTCATGCCCAGGCCGAACACCAGGCGCAGGTCGCCGTCGAGGTCGAGCACCACCCGTTTGCCTCGCCGGCGCACCCGATGCACCTTGGCCTGGGAGACGCGTCTCCGGAGCACGCGGGGGGACGTGTTGCGGACGATGTCGCCGCGTAGGTGACGCACCCGTTCAAACACCGTTCCGCGCAGCATAGGCCCGATCTGTCGTACGATCGTCTCAACCTCGGGTAGCTCGGGCATGGGGGGGTATTGTAGCTGAAACCCCGCCTTCAGGAACTGGAATCTCGCATGCAGGCCGGTTCTAGTACTGGAAGTGTCGGATGGGTTCGCCGGCGGTGTCGATCTGGGTCATGGCGTCAATGCCGATCTGGAGATGCAGGTCTGCCCAGTCGCGGGTCACGCGTGCGTCGCTCTCTTCGGTCTTGACGCCCTCAGGGGTGATGGGGACATCGGAGACCAACAGCAGCGCCCCGCGGGAGATTTCGTTACGGTGGCCGACGATGAACAGGGTGGCGGTCTCCATGTCGATGGCGATGACGGTCATCCCCACGAGGCGCGAGCGAAACTGTTCGTCGTGTTCCCACACTCGGCGGTTGGTGGTGTAGACCACGCCGGTGCGATACTCCAGGCTCCGCTCGATCAGCTTCTGAGACACGAACTTGTGCAGCTTGAATGAGGGCAGGGCCGGTACCTCGGGAGGGAAGTAGTCGTTGGACGTACCCTCGCCCCGGATCGCGGCGATCGGTAGGATGAAGTGACCGATCTCCGAGGTGGTCTTGAGCCCGCCACACTTGCCCAGAAACAGTACGCCCTTGGGCATCCGGGCGGTCAGCAGGTCCATGATGATCGCCGCGTTAGCTGAGCCGATCCCCAGGTTGACGATGGTCAATCCGTCGTCGTTGGTGGCGGCCTGCATGGGGTGTTCCTGGCCATGAAGTTCGCACCCGAAACGCTTCACGAATCGGTTAACGTAGCTGGCGAAGTTCGTCAGCAGGACGTAGTCACCAAACCGATCCACGGGCATTCCCGTATAGCGGGGCAGCCAATTGCGAGCCAGCTCCAGTTTTGTCGGCAAACCGCACCTCCATCCGCTCAGGTTACACGGGCGCAGACTATCCGCCGTGTCCGCAGGATGCAAGAACCGCACCGTAAGAGACGCCGCGGACCGGTTGGCTATGGCCCCGTCGAGTCGATCTGCTATCATCGGCGCGGCGAGCCCACGCTGGGATGCGCTATCGAGGACCGTGGTGGCTGACGAGACGATGGAGAATCCCTCGGGTTCAGATTCGGCTGATCTTCCCCCAGAGGATCAGGACGGCGGAGCTGCTGCGCGGCGCGAGCGGCTGTGCATCCGAAGACGGGTGTCCGGGCGGCGATTGGACAAGTACTTGCGCGGGCGTTTTCCGCGGATGTCGCGAAGTATGCTGCAACGGCTGATCAAGGACGGCGACATCACGGTCAACGGGCGTCCCGCCAAGGCCAGCTACGAACCCGCCTCCGGCGATATCGTCGAGGTGCTGGTGCCCCCGCCTCCGCCCACCGACATCGCCGCGGAGCAGATTCCCCTGGACATCATCCACGAGGACGATCATCTGCTCGCCATCAACAAGGAAGCGGGGATCATCTGTCACCCCGCCGGCCCCACTCAGGGCGGGACCATCGCTAACGCGGTCGCCTTCCACGCCGCCACGCTCAGCCGCGGAGACGACCCCTATCGTCCGGGAATCGTGCATCGGTTGGACAAGAACACCACGGGCGTGATGCTGATTGCCAAGAGCGACGAAGCCCACTGGCGATTATCTCTGCAGTTCGAGCGACGTACCATCCAGAAGACCTACTTCGGTATCTGCGAAGGTGTCCCCAGCCGGGACCAGGACATCATCGATCAGCCCCTCGGGGCCCACCCGCTCATAAAGGACCGCTACATGAACCCGGGGCAGCTACCCCGGTCCATGCTCTTCAAGGAGGCGATCACCCGCTACGCGGTGCAGGAGCGTTTTAAGGGATTCGCCATCGTGCACATGTACCCCAAGACCGGAAGGACCCACCAGCTCCGTGTGCATATGTCTTCTATCGGACATCCGCTGATGGGCGACACCTATTACGGCGGTCACTTCTTCAGCGAGCAGAATCTGGCGGGAAGCGGAGCGGAGGAACCGCTTATCGCCACCCAGTCGCTTCACGCCCTGGCTATCGAGTTTGTGCATCCGATTGCCGAGCAGCCCATGCGGCTGGAGGCTCCGCTTCCAGCCAACCTGCGGAACATCGTCGAGTTGCTCCGCGCGCATCGGGCGCAGTGAGTAGCCCCCATCGCGTAGTTCGGCCCCAAAGAGACAAGGGATGATTTACCGTGAGTGAGCCAGGACCTGACGTCATCGTGATCGGTGGGGGGGTGATCGGGCTGTCAATAGCCTGGCAGCTCGCCCGAGGCGGACTTCGCGTGTGGGTGTTCGAACGCGGAGTCTGTGGGCAGGAAGCCTCCTGGGCGGCGGCGGGAGTGCTGTCGCCGGGCAATCCCAACCACCGCGGACTGATGAGCGCGATGCACCTCGACAGCCTCAGTATGTACCCCGAGTTCGTGGAGCGGATCGAGGAGGATACCGGCGCCGAGCTGGAGTACGAGCGCTGCGGCAGGGTCGAGCTTTGTCACACCGATCAACGTTACCGAATGGGCTTGTCCGAGGTGCGTGCGACGGCAGAGCTCCAGACCCCGGACGGCCAGTCGGTGTTGGAGATGCTCACTCTCGAGGAGGCCAAGCAGCACGAGCCGGGCATCGATTGCGATGCATTCGGGGCATTGCTCTGCCGCGTATCCGCTCGACTACGCAACACGCGATTGCTCAAAGCTCTCCGCCAAGCGTGCGAACACGTCGGCGTTCGGATTCACGAAGAGCGCCCCATCAACGAGCTGTTGGTCGAGGGTGAGCGAGTGCTGGGGGTGGTCGCCGGAGACGGGCGAGTCCACGCTGGTAAGACGGTCTTGGCTGCCGGGGCTTGGTCGTCGCAACTGCACCCGTTCCTGGAGCAGGTGGCGCCCACCTTCCCCTCCCAGGGAGAGGCGGTTCTGCTGCACATGGACAAACCACCCGTGCGCGGAATCATCAAGCGGAAGAACTGCTACCTGGTGGCCCGCCCCGACGGGCATGTCTACCTCGGGGCCACCGACGATCCCGAGGCGGGTTTCAAGAAACGCCCCAGCGCGGCCGGAACTAGTCAGTTGATGAGTACGGCTCTGGAACTGGTGCCCGGTCTGGCGGAGGCTTCGGTCGTGAATATGTGGGCCGGACTCCGCCCGCGAACCGACGACCGGCGCCCCATGATCGGGCCGGTGCCCGGGTTGGACGGTTTGATCGCCGCCTATGGTCACTACAAGACCGGCTTGGTGTTCGCCCCCATTACTGCACGCATCGTGAGCGAACTGATCGTCGATGGGCTGACCGATTACGATCTTTCGCGCTGCATCCCCGGCCGACACATGCCGCGACGATTGTGAATCACAGGTTGGCGTGACGGTTTCTGAGCTGGTGCCGCTTCCAGAAAGGTAGTGTGCGTTTCGCCGGTCATGGTAGCGGCCTGCGTCTCGCAGGCCGACGGCCGGCGGGGACGCCGGCCGCTACAGACCTGCTATCGTAGAACTGCATGCACCTTTCTGGAAACGGCACGAGCCCAAACGCAAGGAGCAGCCCCGCCGGCGGCGCCAAGCCGCCAGCGAGACTGCTCCTGGTTATGGTGATCCTCCCGCCTTGCAGCGAGGAGGTGGATGCCGCATTGGAGGGTTCGCCTGCACTTGGCAGGCAACCCGTCGCTTGCGCTCCGGGCTCTGAGTGGGACCGCTCTGCGTCATGCCCACCGAGCCGCGGCGACTACATCATGCCGCCCATGCCACCCATGCCACCCATGCCACCCATTCCGCCCATGCCTCCGGGAGGCATTCCGGCGGGGGCACCGCCGCCCTTCGTGTCGTCCTTGATCTCGCTGATGATGGCGTCGGTGGTCAGTAGCAACGAGGCAACCGAAGCGGCGTTCTGCAGGGCGATGCGCTCGACCTTGGCGGGGACCAGAACGCCCATCTTGATCATGTCGCCGTAGTCGCCGGTAAGGGCGTTGTAGCCGAAGTTGGCCTGCTTGGACTCCACCACCTTCTGGCACACGATCGAACCGTCCAGTCCGGCGTTTCCGGCGATCTGGCGGATGGGCGCGTGCAGAGCTCGGCGAATGATGTCCACGCCGGTCTTCTGGGCGCCGCGTGCCTTCTGGGTGACCTTGTCGAGGATCGCCAGAGCGCGGATGGGAGCCACCCCGCCGCCGGGCATCACGCCTTCTTCCACCGCCGCACGGCAGGCGTGCAGGGCGTCTTCGACGCGGGCCTTCTTCTCTTTCATCTCCACCTCGGTGGCGGCGCCAACGTTGATCTGGGCCACCCCGCCGGCGAGCTTGGCCAGACGCTCCTCCAGCTTCTCGCGGTCGTAGTCGCTCGAGGTGGCTTCGATCTCGTTCTTGACCTGCTCGATGCGACCCTTGAGCGCACTGGTCGTGCCGGCGCCCTCGATGATCGTGCAGCTGTCCTTGTCGATGCGGATCTTCTTGGCCCGGCCAAGCTGGTTCAGATCGATGTTCTCGAGCTTGATGCCCAGATCCTCGAAGATCGCCTGTCCGCCGGTGAGGATGGCCATGTCTTCGAGCATCGCCTTGCGGCGGTCGCCGAAACCGGGGGCTTTGACCGCACAGACCTGCAAGGTGCCGCGCAGCTTGTTGACCACCAACGTAGCCAGGGCTTCGCCTTCCAGATCCTCCGCGACGATGAGCAGGGGACTGCCGGATTGCGATACCTTCTCCAGGACGGGGATGATGTCCTTGATCGCGGAGAGCTTCTTCTCGTGGATCAGGATATAGGGCTTGTCGAATTCGCAGGTCAGCTCGTCATACTTGTTGATGAAGTGGGGGGACAGGTAGCCCTTGTCGAACTGCATACCCTCCACGAGATCCACGGTGGTGTCGAGGGACTTGCCCTCCTCGACGGTGATGACGCCGTCCTTGCCGACCTTGTCCATAGCCTGGGCGATCTGCTTGCCGATCTCCTGGTCCTGGTTCGCAGCGCTGGTGCCCACCTGAGCCACCTGCTCGGTGTTCTTCACCGGCGTGCTCAACTTGGCGAACTCGCCCACGATGGCGTTCACCGCCATCTCGATGCCGCGCTTCAATTCCATGGCATCCACGCCGGCGGCGACGTTCTTGAGACCCTCGTCGTAGATCGCCTCAGCGTAGATGGTCGCGGTCGTGGTTCCGTCACCGGCCACCGTGCTGGTCTTGCTGGCGACTTCCTTGACCATCTGGGCGCCCATGTTCTCGTAGGCGTTCTCCAGTTCGATCTCCTTGGCGACGGTCACGCCGTCCTTGGTGACCGTAGGTGAACCGAAGGACTTCTCCAGGACCACGTTGCGGCCGCACGGCCCCAGGGTCACCTTGACCGCCCGAGCCAACTGGTTTACACCGCGGCGAATCGCTTCGCGGGCTTCCATGTCAAACGCAATCTGCTTGGCTGCCATCGACGTCTCCTGCTGGGTGAGCGTGGGGCTCACCGGAATTCGAGATCAGACCAGTGCCTGGTGGCTG
>JAAEQG010000338.1 GCA_024231775.1 bacterium | reverse complement strand
GTCTCGGCGCCGAGCTTGAAGCAGCCGCATACGCACATCCCGAGAAGCTTGAAGGAGCATGGTATCCCGCTCGGATTTCCGACCACGTCATACCTTAAATCGGCATCTCATATTGAAAGAGGGCACTTAAATGGTCAGAATGAGCAGCCTATGGACTGCGACCGGCCAGGGTCGCGCCGCCGGTGAGGGAGAAGGGGTTTTGGAACGATCCGTCATCTCCAACTTACAGATCTCGGTATGCAGCTCCTTGGTGCCGGCAGGCCCCTGCTGGAAGCCGCTCGTCGGCCAGGCGATGAAGTCGCTGTCGGAGACCACCGTGCCGTCGCTGTCCTCGCTCACCACCTCCCCACTGGAGATTCTCGGGGTTCAGGTGTAGAATCAGCCGCAATCGAGAACAACCGCTGGAAGGGAAGGGAGCGATGGCATCTTCCGGGTTCCTGGATTGCGAACTCTATCTCACGGACTACGATCAGGCCAAGCTGTCAGTGGAGGGTCGCGATTACCCTGGCCGCCCAGCTCTTGGCGACGAGACGCTGAAACGTCAGCTCCTCGAGGCCAAATTCGACCCGGTCCGATACGGCACCCTTCTCTTCGGAGCTCTGTTCCCGAGGGAGAGCGGCCAGCTGCTCAAGGGTTACCACGGAGCCCTGCTGATCGCCGAGCAGGAACGGAGACGCCTGCGCTTTCGCCTGCACATCGCGATCTCGGCACCGCCCAAGCTCCACGAGCTGCACTGGGAGCGCTTGTACAACCCCGAGAGAAAGGTCGCCCTCAGCTGCTCCCGCACCACCGCTTTCTCGCGTTACCTGAGCGTGGCTTCCGGGCCAGGTACGGCGGTGGTGGAGAGACTGAAGCTGCTGGTGGTCGTCTCCGACCCCACCAACCTGGCGAAGTACGACCTCGACGAGCTCGACCGGGAGCAGTCGGAGCAAGCGATCAGGCGGGCCCTGAAGCCGCTCGGTGAGCGGGTTTCCTGCGAGTTCCTCGAGGGAAGGGCCACGGTGGGCCGCATCCGTGAGCGACTGGTCGCAGGCGGTTTCCACGCCCTCCACCTGCAGGCCCATGGGCGGCTCCGCTCCGACAAGGGCGTCGCCAGCCTGGTGCTGGAGGACGACGACCAGCGCGCCGCCTTTATCGAGGAGGGTCTCTTTGCGGACGTTTTTGAGGATAACTGGGATCTTCGCCTCGTCACCCTGATTGCCTGCCACAGCGGCACGCCATCACGGGAGGAGCCCTTCAGCGGGCTGGGACCGGCGCTCGTGAAGCGAGGCATTCCCGCCGTGGTCGCCATGCAGCGGGCGGTCAGCGTCGACGCCGCCGCTCGGTTCACCAAACACTTCTACCGCAACCTGGCCCGCGACGGCAGGATCGATGCGGCCACCAACGAGGCCCGCCAGCAACTGCACCTGGGCGACCGTGACGGGCTCGAATGGGATACACCGGCTCTGTTCATGCGCCTCGCGGACGGCTGCTTGTGGACGGCTCAGCCGAGGGTACGGCCACGGAGGCGACTTGCCGTCGCTGCGATCGCTCTGGTGATGGCTGTGCTCATCGGCTACTTCCTCTCTCTGGGGTTCAAGGACCGCCGTTCGGTGGCGGTCCTGGGGTTCGAGAACCGCTCCGGCCAAGAGGACGCCGCCTGGCTTTCGCCGGCGATCGCGGAAACCCTCAGGAGGGAGCTGCGAGCCGGCGACGAGATCCGCACCATTGCTGGGGACCGAATCGCCCAGGTGAAAAGAGCGCTCCCCTTGAGCGATCCCGAGAGCTTGAATGACGAGGATCTCGATCTCCTCCGGCCGCAGCTCGGCGCGGATTTCGTCGTCCTCGGTTCGTACCACTTCGTCGAAGGAGAAGAGAATCTTCGGGTTGATGTTGAGCTTCAAGACGGTCTGGCAGGGGAAGTCCTGGAGATGGAGAGGGTGACGGGATCAGACAGGAAGCTGTTCGACCTCATTCATCGGGTCGCGGGAAGCTTACGGCAGGACCTTGGCCTCGGAGGTCTGACGCCGGCACAGGTGCTTGAGATCCAAGCGACCCTTCCCACCGACCGGGAAGCCGCCAGTTGCTATTTCGATGGACTTGCCCGACTCTGGCGATGGGACGTCCTTGGTGCGCATGAGGTCCTGGAGGCGGCCGTCGCCGCCGATCCCGAGCATCCGCTTCCCCATGCGGCGGCGGCGAAGGCATGGTTGTTCCTGGGCTACCGTGAGAAGGCTCGGGAAGCCGCCGAGATGGCGAGGGAGCTATGGAGCAGCTTGCCTCAGAGGGAAAAGGGGGAGATCGAGGCGCTCTATTACGAGACCGACCGGAATTGGGAAGAGGCGATCGAGAGCTACAGCTCGCTCTTCGAGTCCTACCCTGAAGACGTCAACTATGGGTTTCAGCTCGCCGATACTCTAATCTTGGCCAAAAAACACCGAGAAGCCCTGGTGACGCTCAGGAAGCTCGGCGAGCTGCCGGGCATGGCGACCGATCCGTGGATCGATCTCTACCAGGTCAGAGCTCATTACGGATTGGACAACTATAAAGAGGCAAAAGAATTTGCCCGTAAAGCTGTGAGTAAGGGTCAGGCGTTGGGAGCGGATCTCGTGAAAGCAGAGGTGCGGATGAGGGAGGCGTTGGTTCTTCAGAGCCTGGGGAAACACAAAGAGGCGGTGAATGCGCTCGAAAAGGCGAGAAGTCTCTACGAGGTAGGTGGAGATCAACTAGGCCTGGCAAGGACCCTCCACATTGAGGCGGAAACGAAGTATGAACAGGGCGACTTGGAGGAAGCCTTGAAGCTGGCCCAGCGATCGGTTGATATCTATAACGATATCGGGTACAAGAAAGACGAGGCAGCAGTCCTTACGTCAATGGGACACTTTTTGTCCCGGCAAGGCGAAATCGTGGAGGCTGAAGATCTCTACTACAAGGCGCGAGCAACTTTTGAGGAAATAGGCGCCAAATTCGAGGCCGCGGTCACCCTTTCGGCTATCGGGGACATCTCCTCCGCGCTGGGCGAGCTAACGGTTGCTCTTGAGAGATACCAGGAGGCGCAAGCTCTCTTTGAAGAACTGAAGAACAAGGGAGGCTTGGCAGTAATCCTTACCAACATCGCCGAAATCCACTTCCTCCGCGGTAATCTCGAGCAAGCCCTGGAGATGCACGAGCGGGCCTTTGAGATCAATCACGAAATCGGCGACTGGTCCGGCAAGGCGTATGACGGCTTTCGGATGGGAAAAGTCCTTGCAGTCCAAGGAGATCTCGGCGCAGCTCGCGCCAAGTACAAAGATGCCTACGCCACTCAGAACCGCCTTGGCGAAATAGCCTCCGCAGCGGAGACCCGGGTAGAGCTGGCGAAGCTGGACCTCCTCCGGGACAGCGCCGAAGAAGCTGAGAGGCTGGCGGATCAAGCCGCGGAAGTGTTTTTGAAGGGAGGAATGGTAGACTCAGCCGCCCTGGCACAATCGGTTCTCGCCCGCTCGCTTCTGGCACAGGGAAAAGTCACGGAAGCCCGGGAGGTCATCGACAGCGCTCTTGACAGCCTCGATAGCGGTGGAGATCGCGTCACGCGGCTGGCAACGGGCATCGTGGATGCCCTCGTACGAGCCAGATCCGGCGAGACGAAAGAGATCGCCGCGGCTCTTGAAAACCTGGAAGCACTGGCCTCGAAAGCCGCCGAGGTGGACTTCGTCGAGTTCGAGTTCGAGGCACGCCTGGCCGCGGGTGAGATCGAGGTGGCTTCAGGCAATCTCGCCGCCGCCGAAGCGCGCCTTGACGAGCTGATGAAGGACGCGAAAGAAAAGGGCTTCGAGCAGATCGCAAAGAGGGCGGCAGAGGTTATCAGGCCCTGAGAATTGACTCTCCTTTCCACTGCCAGCCAGCCACTCTGGCGCTACGGGTGGCAAGTGGCAAACGCTTCGTTATCCATGATGGGCTCGACGACCCTACCAAGGGGGTTGAAGTACTCGCGCACGGCGCCGGTCTCGGTGTCGGTGATCGACAGGGTGTACTCGATATTGGTCGGCGCGGCCAAGAAGACCCAGAAGCGATCGTTGTACTGGCAGCCATCGATCACCTTGATGAGCATCTCCCAGTTGTCAGCGTCCAGAAACCAGAATACGCCGGCTTGGTCGGAGCTGAAGGGGACCACCTCACCCGAGCCCGTATTGCCCTCGTAGTCGCGCCAATTCACCTCGGCGCGGAAGCGACCCTGGCTCAAGCAGAGCTCGGTCGAGCTCAGGGTACAGCCTCCCTGCTTTGACTGACCGAGGTCCTGGACAAAAAAGGGCTCGAACCCTTCGGCGCCGAGCGCGTCCCGTTGCCCGGAGGTTTCGATCGTTGACCCCGCGGCAGGGCATGTGGCGAACGCGGCTGTGTCGGTGATGGTTTCGGCACGGTTGCCGAGGGAGTTGGAGTAGGACTTCATCTCGCCGGTCACGGTGTCGGTCACCCGCAGGGTATACTCGACGTTCGTGGCGGCAGCGGCCATGACCCAGAAGTGGTTGTTGGAAGCGCAACCGTCGAGTACCTTGACGAGCATCTCCCAGTTGTCGGCGGCGAAGAACCACAGGAGGCCGGATTTGTCCGAGCCGAAGGGAACCGCCCGGCCTGCGCCCGAGTTGCCCTCGGAGTCCTGCCAGTAGAGCTCTACCTTGAACCGGCGGTTGTTCAGACACAGGTTCGTCGGTCCGCTGAGGCAGGTCTTGTCATGGATCCTCTCGAAGACCGTCACCGCGCCGCCGTCAGAGAGTTCGCCGGCGACGTAGACGTGATCGCCGTCGGGGCTCACCGCCACGGACCGTGCGCCCTCCAGCCCTTCGACACCGCCCTCCCCGCCGAACAATGCCTCGACGAAGCGTAGAGCCCCTGTGGCTTCAACTCTTTCAAACGCCGCCAACGCACCATCTGTGGGGCTGGCAACGTAGACGTGATCGCCGTCGGGGCTCACGGTCACGGACCGTGCACCCCCCAGCCCTTCGACACCGCCCACTCCGTTGGACCAGGCCCCGACGAAACCCAGTTCCCCGGTGACCTCGTTTCTTTCAAACGCCGCCAACACGCCGTCCGAGGAGCTGCCGGTGTAGACGTGCTTGCCGTCGGAGCTGACCACCAGGGACTCGGGGTACTCTAGCCCTTTGACGCCGTCCTTCCACTCGAGGACTTGCTTCAATTCCAGAAGTCCGTTTTCCTTTCTGAGGAACGCCACCAGTGCCTGGCTGAAAACACTGGTCACGTACACATGCTGGTCGTCCGGACTTATCGCTACCGCGGCCGCGCCGTCGAGCCCTTCGACGCCGTTCACCCCGTCGAACACAGCATCCAGAAAGGTCAGTTCTCCGCTCGCCTCGCCGTGCTCGAACACCGCCACCGCGTCATCCAAGGATCCCGTCACGTACACGTGCCGGCCGTCGGAGCTGACCGTCACCGAAGAAGCGCCAGCGAATCCGTCACCGTCCAGCTGATTGAAAAGCGCTCGCCCGAAGCGTAATGCTCCCGTGGTCTCATTGCGCGTGAACGTCACCACTGCGTGGTCCGTGGAACTCGCCACGTAGACGTGCTCACCGTCCGGGCTGAGCGTCACCGACGTGGCGCCAGCGAGCCCATCCATATCGTCGACCTCATTGAAATAGGCATCGACGAAGATCAGACTCCCACGGGTCCCCCCGCGTAGGAAGACCGCCACCGCGTTGTCCGTGGAGCCGGCCACGTAGACGTGTTTGCCGTCGGGGCTGAGCGCCACGGAGGCGGCGCCGTCGAGCCCGTCGGCATGGATCCCGTCGCGTGCGGTTTCCACGAAGCTCAGATTCCTGCTCACAAAGGTCGACTGCGGATCCGTTTCGTACGTTTCACTCTCGATAGCTGTCACGGAGACGTCATATTCGATTTTGCCTCGGACATCGGGCGCGATCACCTCCAGCGTGATCGGTGGGGCCTCCTGATGCTCTGCCAGCCTCCGGCGCGTGCACGTGACCCACCTGTCCTCCTTGCTACAGCTCCACCCCTCGCCTTCTGCACGTTCCAAGGTCACACCTTCCGGCAGCTCTCCCGAAACGCTCACCGAGGTTGCCGGATCGGGACCCGCGTTGTTCACCCGGATCGTGTACCGGAGTGATTCAAGGGGCCTCACCGGATCGGGGGTGTCCGAGAGCGAGACGCTCAGATCGGCCGCCACTCCTTGGGTGATCAGCACGTCCACCGGCATCGGGACCTTGATATCCACGCCGCTCGATGCAGCGGTTTCGTGAGGAACAGCGGTGGCGAGAGGAACATAGTCCAGCCAGGTGACGTTGCCGCTTCGGTCCACCGCTTGGATGACGTAGGTGACGCGTGCCGAGTCCGGGAAGACGGGCGATTCTCCCCGCCAGGTCCCGGTTCCGTCGTCCGCCAGCTCCAGGGGCGACCAGGCGCCCCGGTTTTCCTCGTCCACCGTGCCGTCGGTGTAGACCACCACCACTCGCCACACACTGCCGGCATCTGCCACCGGCACGGCCCATTCGATCGTCGAGCCATGGAGGAGGTGATAAGGACCCGCCAGCAACTCGGGGCCGTCTCGATCGCAATTTCCCGACCCGTGCTGGGTGTTGTTGAAGTAGAAAACCTCCAGATCGACTTCCCGGTAGCGCCTTTCCATGGAGTATGTCTGGTCCGACTCGTGCTGCTTCAGCGCCTCCCCGGCCGGCACCACCAGGCTGTTCATCTCCAGATCGCTCGGCTGGCACTCGGGATCCTCCCCGCCGGTGGGCCGCCGTCGACCGTCGGGTGGGATGAAGATCTTCCGCGGAGCGACGCCGTGGTTCGAGCCGTCGCCGCCGTTGGAAATCAACTCTCCGAAGACCGGTACCCATCCGGCTTCCTCCTCGTAGACCCCTCCCTTCCACAAGACCCCGTGCTGGCTCGTTCCGGAAAGACGCGAGTCGTAGATGAAATAGGGCTGGATCGGGAGATCGGTCTCACCCGTGGCAAGCCCGTTCAGGGTGTAGTAGCACCCCTCCGCCCCTTCGGACGGAGCCGGAGTCGGACAGCCCGGTTCGTCGAGTACCTCGCCCGAGGCCCGGTACTTCCTGTAGGCCCCTTCCACCGTGAAGTCGAAATGGAGGTTGAGCTGGGTGAGATACCTGGGGAGAGCCGCCTGTTTCGGAGCCGGCACCCGTTCCACCGACACCGCTCCGAACCGCTCCACCGCAGGCCGTTCTCCGGCTTTGGGAGGCGGCCCCTCAAACAACGCCGGCACCCGGCCTCGAGCCGTCCCGTCCCTATCGATCCCCGTCCGGACCGCGTACATGGGCAATCCGAAGAACGTCCATTGCATCAGGCTTTTCTCGTCGTAGGGATCGAAGCGCCGCGACTCCAGGAAGTAGCGCAGCTTGGTCCTCTTCACGGCGTCGCCGATGACGACCGTTCCGCCGCGGGTGATCTCTTGCGTCAGGATCTCGACAAGACGCTCCCCATAACCGACGCCGTGCCTGAGGCCCCAGCCGTACCCGGTGTTCGCCACGTAAGCGAGGGCGCCCCGCGACAGCATCGTCTGGGGAAGGTCGAGGGACTTCTCGGAGGAGGTGTCCGTTTTTCCAGCCACGGGAAGCCCCCCGTGGCACCCCACCGCATACATCACCCCGCCGGCGAGGCTCAAAGGCTGCTGGTTGCCGCAGGCGTTCGCGTCGGCGATGTCAGCGGCGTCGAGACCGTGGATGCTGAAAGAATCCTCCGGGGTTCCCACCTCGTAGTGCGTCGCGTGTCCATTGAGGCTCGAGATCGCGTAGGGACTCGCGTCATTACCGCAAAGATGCTCCAGCAAGGTGGATTCGTCCGATTCGTCCGATTCGTCCCAGTCCTGACCCAGAAGCATCCCGTCCACGGGGGCGAGGGAGTTGTCGTCGTGGGGCAGTGACACGCCGAGCGCGTTCTTCCATCGCTCCCTGATCCTCTTCCCCGAATCCAGCAGGAAGTCGTAGCCGGTCACCAGAACCTTGTGACCCGTGCCCTGGTCGAGAGTTGAGAGATCCAAGACTCCGTCCTGGCTGATGAAGGTCGCGACGGCGGTGATGATCTCGTCGGGATTCTCCACCAGACGCCCCACTGCCAGGTCCGGGATCCGAAGTCGACCGTTCAGCTGTTCCGGATCCACAGGCTCCGACACCGCAAAAGGATCATCCGAGAGGTATTGGTTCGCCTTCAGGGCCTGCAATACGGTGGCCTCCTCCGGGATCAGCTGCCCACCCCCCTTCTCAGGGTAATTACTTTCGGAGTAAAGAGCCGTGGAGTCTTCGAGACGCGCCAGCGGAATGATCCGATCGTCCCCCACCAGCACCAGGTACTCCACCCCTGGGAAGGCTGTCAAGAGCTCGAGGATGTGGTCGTGGATGCCGCCCTCGCCGAAGAGGACGTTGTTCGCCGCTTGCCGATCCGAGGGATCGGCGTCCCACGCATCGTAGCGCGTCGTCCCCACGCCGTTGAGGTCCACCACCCGACCCAGGACCCGGGGGTGGTCCGCCAGCTCTTGGAGCTTGGTTTCGAGCCCTTCGACCTCTTGGGGCGTGATGCCCATCTTCGACTTCATCCGCTCAATGTTCGACAGGATCAGCGTCTTCACCGAGTCGGGATTGGGCCGGACTATGTAGAAGTTGCTCTCGGCGATTTCTTCCTGAAGAGCGTGATCGATTACCCGTACCGAAATCTTGTAGAGGGACCCGGCAGTGCCCGACGGGTGATCTGTGGGAACGATGTATTCCTGGTTTGTGACCGTCGGTTCCTCACCAGAACGACATGGTCCGCCAGGACCTTTCGAGACCAGCGGCGCACCACCCAACAGTTGGTAGCTTGCCCCGCCATCGTTGGAGTAAGAAATCATCACCTCGACCCTGCAAATCCGAACGTTGTCCGACATCGTCCAGGTGATGACTTCGGTGTTCAGCGGTTCGTCGGGTTCGGACAGCAGCCAGAACTCACCGCTGCTCGGCGAGACGACCTTGACCTCCGGTGGCTCGTTGTCCTCAACCCTCAGCAAGGCAGAATCCGACGTCTTTTTCATGCATCCGCTATCGACCAACACCTGGAACTGCGTTCCGGAGTCGTCGCCGATGATCGGCGGCGTCGAATAGCTTGGCCCTGTGGCCCCGGGAATGGGAACTCCGTCTTTCAGCCATTGGAAGAATCGGCCGCCCTGGGTCTCGACCGTGAAGGTCGCCGACGACCCGATCGCCACTTTCTTACTCTCGGGATGCCCTGTGATTTCGAGGCTGCAGGTCACCTCGACGAGTTTCGAGGCGCTCGGGATGCCGGCCGTGATGACTCTCAGGTGGTACCATCCCGGATGGAGCGTCGGGGGAAGGTCCCTGATCTCCAGCCTCACAGGATCCTCCCACGTATCGGGAACGAGCCAGGAGGAGTGACCGCCCTCGATGGGGGTCATCCGGATCAGGGGATAGTTCACCGCAGAGTTCGCGGAGCCGTTGCCGCCGCTCGCTTCGGAGTATCCGCGAAATCTCTCTCCGGTGATTTCTGTAGTATTGCCGTAGGTTATGTGTTGAGGGAAAGGTTCACTGATGACGGGCCTTCGCTCCTCCGGATAGTCGTCCGGGCTGTAGAGCTCGGGCTCCAAACGTGTACGGCTTCCGTTGAAGCCGCCGCCGACGAGCACTTCCCCGGAGGGAAGCAGGGTGGCACTGTGATGCGATCGGGTGTTGACGAGGTCATCAGCCGATGTCCAGGTCCCGGTGGCCGGATCGTACAACTCCGCGCTCGTCAGATGAGCGTCGCCGAGTCTTCCGCCGGCGACGAGCACTTTCCCGGCAGGAAGCAGGGTGGCCGTGTGGTGAGCCCGGGCGTTGGTGAGATCACCAGCCGATGCCCAAGTCCCGGTGGCCGGATCGTACAACTCCGCGCTCCGCAAGATCGCGTCGCCGAGTGTTCCGCCGGCAACGAGCACTTTCCCGGACGAGAGCAGGGTCGCCGTATGATTCTCCCGAGCGCTGGCGAGCGGAGCGGTCGGCGTCCAGATATCTCGGACGGGATCGTACAACTCCGCGCTCGATAGATGAGCGTCGCCGATGCCGCCGGCAACGAGCACTTTCCCGGACGGAAGCAGAGTCGCGGTGTGGTGAGCTCGGGGGGTTTCGAGCGGAGTCGTCGGCGTCCAGGTCGTTTCGTCGGGATCGTACACCTCCGCGCTCGATAAAGGTGTCCCACATCCGGGGGCGAATATTTCCGCACATCCGCCAACGACGAGTACTCTCCCAGAGAGCAGCAGGGTGGCCGTGTGATTCTTTCGGGCGTGCGTGAGCCTGGCGGTCGGTTTCCAGGTCTGGGAAGAGTACAGCTCCGCCCTTCGTGGAGAATCGCAGATGCCGCCGGCGACGAGTACTTCCCCGGAGGGCAGCAGAGTCGCCGTGTGAAGCCCTCGGGCTTTGTTGAGCTCAACGGTCGTCGCCCAGGTTTCATCGGTCGGATGGTACAGGTCCGCGCTCGATACCCGAGCACCACATCCGTTGTCCGACATGATCGAACATCCACCGGCGACGAGTACTTCCCCGGAGGGCAACAGAGTCGCGGTGTGTGACCATCGGACTTCCTTTTTGGACTCAGCAGGATCCCAGGTCCCGGCGGCCGGATCGTACAGCTCCGCGCTCGACAGAGACAGGTCTGTGGCTCCGCCGACGAGGAGCACTTTCCCGGAAGGAAGCAAAGTGGCCGTGTGCCGCTGCCGGTTGACCGCGAGCTCAGCGGTCTTTTTCCAATTCAAACTATACAGCTCCGCACTGAAGATCGAGGTGCCTGCACTGTCTTGACCGCCGGCGACGAGCAGTTTCCCGGAGGGCAGCAAGGTCGCGGTGTGAAACCTTCGGGCTTCGTTGAGCGAACTGGTCTTTTTCCAACGCTTATCGGTCGGATTGTACAGCTCAGATTGACAGGCGTTGTCAGGCTTCTCGGAGCATCCACCGGCGACGAGCACTTCTCCGGAGGGCAGCAGGGTCGCGGTGTGAAGCCTTCGGGCTTCGTTGAGTGGATCGGTCTCTTCCCAGGTTTCATCGGTCGAATTGTACAGCTCAGATTGACAGGCGTTGTCAGACTTCTCGGAGCATCCGCCGGCGACGAGCACGTTTCCGGAGAGCAGCAGAGTCGCGGTATGAGACCATCGGGCTTCGCTGAGCTTGTCAGCGATCTCATCCCAGGTCCCGGTGGCAGGATGGTACAACTCCACGCTCGAGGTGGGGTTTTCCGGGCCGGTCAACCCGCCGGCGACAAGCACCTTTCCGGAGGGCAGCAGGGTCGCGGTGTGAAACCTTCGGGCTTCGTTGAGATCACCGGTCACATCCCAGGCTCCGGTCGCCGGATCGTAGAGCTCCGCGCTCGATAGAGAAGCGACGCATTCTGTGTCAAATACTTCCGAACATCCGCCCGCGACCAGCACTTTCCCGGAAGGCAGCAGGGTCGCGGTATGCAGAGCCCGGGCCGTGGTGAGCGAACCGGTCTTCTGCCAGGTCCCGGTGGCCGGATCGTAGAGCTCCGCGCTCACAAGGGTCTTGTCGCCGACGACTCCACCGGCGACCAGCACTTTCCCTGAGAGCAGCAGGGTGGCGGTGTGCTGCTGGCGGGCATCCGTCAGCGAGCCCGTCGCGTCCCAGCGCGGCCCACCCGCGCTCCCTTTCAGCGGTGTGTTCGGCTGAGCCCGAGGACCCGGGGAGCCGACAGGCTTCGGAAATGAGTCGGAGATTCGCTTTGCGACCTCGGAGTCCGGGCCTTCAAGGGCCCAGACAGGCGAGGTGGCGATCAGGAGCAGCAGTAGCGAGGCCGTGCAGCACTTCATCATCATCATCATTACCTCCTCGGCGACAGATCATGCGAGGCGGTGCTGGCGGGTTCCGTCCTCATGCGGTTCGCCATGACCGTCTCCGCCACAACACCCAAGTCGACTTGATTAGACCCCACTCGGTGAAAAATGGTCAGAGATCCCGGGAAAACCATGACTGATGGGCCTAAGCGGTCGGCCACCCGGTCGCGGGCCTCGCTGTGGACCTGGACATCGGTCGAGCCGTCGCACGGAAGCCGGGGAGGTGGGAAGTTTCTTCCCACCGTCACGCCTCTGCCGAGCAGATCTTTCTCACCGGACCTGAATCCGGGCGGATCACGGGCACTGAACGAGGCCGACGAACGTGGCACGCTCATTGCTCTTAACGCCTCGGGTGGACGATCGGGAGGAAAGGAGACCGAAGAATGAACCGACCATCAAGAGACCTGGCCCTCAGCGAGAGCGGCTTTCTTTTCGATCCTCGCACCGGGAGCACCTACTCGCTCAACCCTACCGGGACGTTGT
>JAAEQG010000337.1 GCA_024231775.1 bacterium | reverse complement strand
GTAAGGGCGCGGGGACCTGCGCCCCTACAGTTATCACTAGGAGGATTTATGCTGGACGATAAATCGCGGGCGACTCTGGTCTGGTTTTCCATTGCTATGATCGTCGTCGTCATAATCGTGGCGCTCACGACTCTGTTGCGGGCGTGGGGGGGGCCGTTGGCGGAGGAATCCACTATGGTGATCGCCCCTGCCGAGGCCAGCCTGTGCCTGGGCGAACAGCGCCAGTTCACCATCGAAGGGATCGAGCAGCAAGATGTAGAGATCACGTGGCGGAGCACCGGGGGAATTATCGGTGAGAGCAGTGGTCTGGACAACACATTTACCGCCGACGGCGAGCCGGGTGATTACGTCATCACAGCTATCAGCAAGGGGCCGCGCCAGGTAGCCGACGCCACTGTGCACGTCGCCGCCTGCACCCCGACGCCCACTGCCACGCCAACGTCCATCTCCACGCCTACCCCCATTCCCAGCCCAACCTCCATACCAACGCCCACGCCCACGCCTACCCCCGCATTCGACGATGCGCGGGACGACGTGAGTGCTTTCGAAGGCGGAGCGCCGGTCGAGGGAGCGCCTGCCGGTGTGGACCTTCGCATCGCCAGTGTGGGGCTCGACTTGCGGGTGAACCTGCGACCGGTTGCCGGAATCCCGGCGGAACTGGTCGATTGGGTTGCCGACGGTGAGGTGCTATTGTGGTTCACGTTCTACGAACCGGTTCTCAATCCACCGGCGTACAGCGATTGGCTCTTTGTGCTCGACCTGGACGGCGACGCCGCCACCGGACGTCCTGCCGGATCGGCGCGAATCAACCCGGACCTGGGGGACGAGGCGGTGCTCGGCGTCTTGTACGACCCGGACTTGGGTGAGTATGAGCCTTACTTTTTGGTGTGGGATCCGG
>JAAEQG010000336.1 GCA_024231775.1 bacterium | reverse complement strand
GTCAGCGTCACGGCTGGACTCCCCCGCACACGAAGACGACCGCCGCCATAGGGCCGCTTGTGTTCCGAGTTCGTCGCCTCAATCCCACTACGCAGTCGATAGCCGTCCTTGAACTCTTGCAGCTTCTCTCGGAAGTTTTTTCAAACGCAGCCTGAGCCTCCAGGTCGGTCTTGCGGTGCAGAGGCCGAGGTTTCAGGTAATACGCATTCTGTTTAGTTCTCGCGCTTGCCCCAGCCGGGTCCGGCACAGGCGACGTCACTCGACCTGAGCCGCTCGCACAACCCCTGCATCAGTCGCGAGAACGACCAAAACGGTAACTGCATCCTGGACGAGTGTGAGCAGAGGACGTGGCGCGATGCCCGTCCGGCGCCGGCTGCTACTTCTTCAGCCGAGCTACGACGTCGCGTTCGGCCTGGATGAGCGTCTCCAGGGCATCGCCCGGAGATTCCACCGAGCGCAACGCATCGAGGGTCTGCTCGTCCAGCATCCGCATCAACCGGGCCAGCACCCGCAGGTGATAGCGGTCATCATGCGTACAAAGCAGAAAGAACAGATCGGTCAACCCGCGATCCGGCGATCCGAACCCAATGCCCGCAGGCACTCGGGCCAGACAGATCACCGGGTCCGCGGTCGCATAGGGCATTGGTTGACGGGGGTGCGGAACCGCCACGCCGTTGGGCAGCGCCGTGGAGCACATGGATTCTCGCTTGCCCACCGCACGGAACAGGCCCTGCTCATCCCACAGCAACCCCGTCCGACCCACCAGACGAATCAGCTCGCGCAGCAGCGAGTTGCGCGTCCGGGCGGGGAGTTGCAGATCGATCCCGTCCGGCCCCATCAGATCGGTGACGATCAGGGTACGTTCTTCGTCTTCGCCCGTACGCATGGCGTGCTCGATCTCGACCAGGCGCGCCTCGCTCAGGTTGGGCATCTCCTGCTGAAGCCACTCGGTCACTTTCGCGCGGTTGAAGCGCCAGTCCCCAGCCACCTTCTGCCCGGGGAGGTGTCCCCGGTCCGCCAGCTTGCGCACCTGGCGGGCATCCATCCCCACGTGAATGGCGAACTGCTCCAGGCTCATGTTCTGGTAGGGCACGAGTTACTCCCCGCTTCCAGGCCGCCGGGAACGTAGTGGACCGTCCGAGGGTGACCCGGCGACTGCACAACCAACCGAGCATTGTATCAGAACAACTTTGGCCGGGCACCGTCTCCGCCAACCGCACGCTCGCCCCCCCCCCCCCCCCCCCTTCACCTCTTGGTTGCGGGGGGCGGGGGGAGTGTTGCTGGTGGGTGGGGTAAAAATTTTTAATTGGGGGGGAGTAAATTTTACTCGGGGGAGTAAATTTTACTCGGGG
>JAAEQG010000335.1 GCA_024231775.1 bacterium | reverse complement strand
GTTCGTTGCCCGTGCCGAACCCGCATGAATTGCGCATCGTCAATTGGAGCGGCTACAATGCGCGGCTCTCCCACTTCACCGGCGGCTCCGCCGATGCCACGCGAGGTGGTCCCGGGGCCAGGGTCTCGGGCTCCTTCCCTTATCCAGTCTATCGGGACTTCAAGGAACGCGTGCAGGGTTGTTCCGATGCATTCGCCTTCAGTGAGTTGCCTGGATTAACCGTAGTCGGTCCCAGAGGCGCCACCACCACGAATGCCATGATGGTCTCGGGTGATTTCTTCGACGGATACGGCGCCCGGGCGCTGATCGGTCGCACACTCCAACCGGGTGATGAGTCATCGCAGGCCGAGCCCGTGGCGGTGATCACCTACCGCTGGTGGGAGAGGCAGTACGATCTTGATCCTAAGGTCATCGGCCAGATGACGAGCATCAACAAGCATCAGTTCACCATTGTCGGAGTTCTGCCCCGTGCGTATTGCAGCCCGCAACTGGGGAGTCGGGCCCAAATCTATGTCCCGATGTCCGCCCAACCCTCACTGGCTTCCGGGAAGTCTCTGGACGCCCGAGATCACTGGTGGGCCACTATCATGGTGCGCCTGGGACCCAAAGCCGATGAGACCCAGATCCGTACCGCCATGGAAGGACTCTTCCTCCAGACCCTATCGGCGCCGGGCCAGGGAACGCGGATGGACGATCCTCAGATTCATCTCGTTGACGGCAGCCGAGGGCTGCTCGGTATCCGAAGGCAAATGGCGGTGGGAATTGCTGTCCTGATGGGCGCGGTGGGTTTGGTCTTGATGATCGCCTGTGCCAATCTGGGGGGACTGCTACTGGCCCGCGGGGCGGCACGCCGACAAGAATTGACCGTGCGGGTGGCCATGGGGGCCGGACGCGGGCGCCTGATTCGTCAGTTGCTCACCGAGAGCCTGGTCCTGTCTCTCGTGGGAGCCGGACTCGGGCTGGTCACCGCAATCTGGATCAAAGCGGCCGTACTAAGCCTGCTCCCCTCCAGCCTGGACAGTTTCCATCTCAATGTAAGCGTCGACCTGCGTGTGCTGTTGTTCACGTTGAGTTCTGCGGTGGTGACGTGTCTCTTCTTCGCGTTGCTCCCGGCTCTGCGTGTTACGCGGGTGGACCTGTGCTCGGGACTCAAGAGTCAGAGGGTGCTGGGCGCCCCCGGCTTGCGCCTGGGCAAGGTCCTGGTGGTTGCCCAGGTAAGTCTGTCGGTTCTACTTCTGGTGGCCACGGGTTTGCTGCTGCAAACGCTGATCAACCTGTACCAGACCGATCTCGGTTTCCGCACCGACAAGATCCTGGTCTTCGGTTTGAATCCCGGCCAGGCCGGATACGACGGTGCGGACTCGGTTCGCTTCTATGATGAGGTCGAAGCGCGTATCGCGGGTCTTCCCGGCGTCAGAAGTGTCTCCCTGTCCAGCGACAGCCTATTGAGTGGAAGCCGCGCCGGCAATTCGTTCTCCATTCCCGGGCGCGCGCAGCAGAACGGTCGGCATCCTATGGCCGATATACTCAAGGTCAGCGAAACCTTCTTCCAGACCATGGACATCCCCGTGCTGCGCGGTCGCGCCTTCGAGCGAACGGACACCGCATCACAGAGCGCAGTGGTCATTGCCAACGAAGCGCTGGTGCGCGAGTACTTCGCCAACGAAGATCCCCTGGGGCAATCGATTCGCATGGGCGAGCGGGACTACACTATTGTCGGCCTGTCCAAGAACGCCAAGTACAATCGGGTCCAGACCGATGTCGAACCGACCCTGTACTTCTCGCACCGACAAGCCAATCCGAAGGCGATGGTCTTCGAGGTCCGCACGGCAGGTGATCCGCTAGCGCTCGTTTCGACGGTTCGCCAGATCGTGGCGGATCTGGACCGAACCATCCCTCTGGAACAGGTCGCCACACAGGTGCAGCTCTTCAAGGCGGCCATTACGCCGGAGCGGGTCTTCACGTATCTTTGCAGCGGCTTGGCCCTGCTGGGGATTCTCCTGTCCTGCATTGGGCTCTATGGGCTGCTGGCCTTCATGGTGACGCGTCGGACGGGTGAGATCGGGGTGCGTATGGCCCTTGGCGCTCGACCCCGTGACATCGCCTGGCCTGTTCTCCGTAGTGCTCTCCGGCTGGCAGGCTTCGGCCTGCTGGTCGGTATCCCGATCGCATTGGCGCTGACGCGGGTCCTGCGCAGTGTCCTGTTTGGCATCAGGCCGCATGACCCGGCGACCATCGCAGCCACCGCTCTTCTGGTTCTGGTGGTTGCCACCCTGGCAGCGTGGATTCCCGCCCGCCGGGCGGCGCGGATCGATCCGATGGAGGCATTGCGCTGCGAGTGAGATGCGTAGCGATTGATGATTGACTATGGACTATTGAGGATTGAGAGGCAGACATGAGCGAATCTGAGCAGGCATTGATCTCTGTGAGGGAACTTCAGAAGGTTTTTCTCACGGAGGAGGTCGAGACCCACGCGTTGTCGGGGATCCACCTGGAGATCAAGCAGGGGGAATACATTTCCATCGCCGGGCCGTCCGGTTGCGGAAAGTCGACCTTGCTGTCGATTCTGGGGTTGTTGGACTCGCCGACGGAAGGGGGGTACTGGCTGGGCGGCGAGGCGGTGGCGGACCTATCCGCCAGCCAGCGGGCCCGGATTCGGAACCGGGAGGTGGGGTTCATTTTCCAGAGCTTCAACCTGATCGGCGACCTGACGGTCTTCGAGAACGTGGAGTTGCCACTGACGTACCGATCCATGGCGGCCGGCGAGCGGAAGGAGCGTGTCGTGGAAGCCCTGGAGCGGGTCGGGATGGCCCACCGCACGAAACACTACCCCGCTCAACTGTCCGGCGGACAGCAACAGCGAGTAGCCGTCGCGCGGGCGGTGGTGGGCGACCCCGCCATTCTCCTGGCGGACGAACCGACCGGCAACCTGGACTCCAGCAACGGCGAGGCGGTCATGGGCCTGCTGGCCGAACTGCACGCTGAGGGCGCCACCATCTGCATGGTGACCCACGACCCCCGATACGCCCGGCACGGCGATCGCATGGTCCACCTCTTCGACGGCCGCGTCGTGGAAGACGGGGACACCGAGGACGGGACGCCATGAGCAGGCTCCTTAAGGACCTGTGTCTTGGTCTTTGCACGGCTTCGGGGGCGCGGTGTTGCGCCGCGAATAGGAGTGATATATGAGAGCTTTCTGGCAAGACGTGCGTTATGGGATTCGGCTTCTGGCCGGGCGGCCCGGGTTTGCCGCGGCGGTCGTGCTCTGTCTGGCGCTGGGCATCGGCGCCAACACCGCGATCTTCAGCGTGATCAACGGCGTGCTCCTGAAACCGCTTCCCTTCAAGGACGCCGACCGGTTGTGCATGGTTTGGGAGACCTTCCGGGCCAATGATCGGGGTTCGGTCTCCTATCCCAACTTTGAGAATTGGAAGGCCCGCAATCAAGCCTTCTCAAGCCTGGGCGGGTTCTTTCCTGTCAATCACACGCTCACGGAACTGGGCGAACCCGAGCGGATTCAGGGTGGACGAGTCACCTCAGAATTCTTCTCCACGCTGGGGGTCGAACCGGTTCTCGGTCGAACCTTTGTGCCGGAGGAAGGCCGCGCCGGCGCCGAGAACGTGGCTGTCGTGACCTACGAATTCTGGCAGCGTCGTTTCGGCGGCAATCCCAACCTGATCGGAGAGACACTAACGGTTGACCAGGTGCCTTTCACGGTCGTCGGCATTCTACCGGCCCGGTTCAGTTTTGGGGTGGGCCTCGAAGAGGCGGAGATATGGACGCCTACCGCGCTCGATTCGGTCTGCTTCGAGAAACGGGGATGGCCCCGCCTGCGAATTGTGGGGCGGCTTGGGTCGGGAGCGACTCTGGCGCAGGGGCAGGCCCAGATGAGCGAGATCCAGCAGTGGCTCGCGCAAGAGTATCCCGAGACCAGCAAGGGGCACGGAATGCGCGTCGTTCCCCTGCACACGGAGATGGTGGGGCACGTGCGTCACCTGCTGTTGCTCCTGCTGGGGGCGGTCGGTCTCGTATTGCTCACGGCCTGCGCCAACGTGGCCAATCTCCTGCTCGCGCGAAGCACTGTCCGCGCCAAGGAACTGGCAGTTCGCGCCGCCCTGGGCGCGCGGCGTCTGCGCCTGGTCCGTCAACTCTTGACCGAGAGCATGATCTTCGGGCTGTTGGGAGGGGCGGCCGGGGCGCTGCTGGCCTACTGGATTCTCGACGCACTCGTTGTCCTCATACCAGCCGGCTTGCCGCGCACCGCGAACATTCGCATTGACACCGGTGTCCTTCTCTTCACTGTCGGTATCTCTCTGGCAACCAGTCTGATCTTTGGCTTGGCGCCGGCTCTTCATGCGTCGAGCATGAACATGAACGCGGCGCTTAAGGAAGGGGGACGAACCACCTCCTTTGCCGGCCGGTATCGTCTGAGGGCGGTTCTGGTCGCGGCGCAAGTGGCTCTGTCCCTTGTACTCCTCGTCGGTGCGGGCCTCTTGATGCGCAGCCTTCATCGGCTCGTAACAGTCGACCCTGGTTTCCAGACCAAGAATCTCCTGTCGTTCCAGATCCATCTTGGCTGGGACCATCCTTCGGACTCGCTCATGCGGGAGGATCTCTTTGGTCAGATTACCGAGCGGGTGGCGGCCTTGCCCGGCGTGGAGTCCGCCAGCGCCGCCTCTTCACTGCCGATGCGTCGTGCCGAGGGTTTTCCCTTCACGATCAAGGGACGTCCCGAGCCTCCCCGTCGGGAACGGCCTGGGGCGCTCTACAAG
>JAAEQG010000334.1 GCA_024231775.1 bacterium | reverse complement strand
CGGTGCGCCGTTTTGATCGCGCAGAGAGACGGTGATGGTCGCCGCCGAAGAGCCGTCAGCAATCAAAGTGGCGGGGGCAGCGACCACGGAGGATTGCTGCGGGTCGGTGCTGGTGAACAGGATCACGGGCGATTGGGCGAGCGCGATGCCGTCGCTGAGGTCGTGCGCGTGCAGCGTGGCCGTCTGGGCGACCGGTGAGCGAAGCGCGCCGCTCACTTGCCCCAGGGCGTCGGTTTGCGCCGGGTCCAGGCTCAGATCGACGTCTGTGCCCTCGACCGTGACGGTGACGGTCTTGCCGGGCACGGGGTTGCCGAAGCGGTCTCGCAGCGTCACGACGAAGGTTGCCGCGTCTGTGCCGTTTGCCACGACCGAGGCTGGCGAGACGGTGAACGTGGAGCGGTCGGGGTCGGGCAAGCCGGGGGTAAAGGTGATGGGTACGGCCTGCGCCAGCGTCACGTTGTCGCTGATGGTGCGGGCGCTGACCAGGACGCTTTGCGGCGCGTGGGTGGAGCGGACGTAGCCGGTTGCCCGTCCGAGGGCGTCGGTCGGGGCGCTGGGCTGGGTGACGGTCACTGCCAGGCCCGGCGCGTTGATCTCGACGCGGTGGCCGGGCAGGGGGTTGTCGTTGCCATCGCGCAGGACGACGGTGATCGCGGATGGAGACACGCCGTCGGCGACGATCTCGGTGGGCAAGGCTTCCACCGTAGAGTTGTAACGGTCCACGCCAAAGTCGCCAAAGTCTACGCAGAGCGGAGCGCCGCCATAAGCGTCCACGGTCACTGTGTCCGGCGTGGACGAGCTATAGTTGGGCGGATTGGTCTCGACGACGGTGTAGGTCGTGGTGGACAGCGGCAGGAGGTGGACGTTGTCGAGGCGATAGCGGCTATTGCCCGCGTTCTGGGTGACGAAACGGAGTTTGATGGTCTGTCCCTGGAAGGCTTGCAGGTCCAGCACGGCTGTCTGCCACCCTTCGTTGTCCGTTCCAGGCACCTGGTTGCCGTCAATCCTGGTGGAGGTTTCAAAGTTCGATCCGCTGAGGACGTAGACGTACCAATACCGGTCGTCGCTGCTGCCGCCAAGGTGGGAGTTGTAGTAGTCAAAGCGCAGGCTCGGCGTGCCGGCCGGTACCAGGAATGGCGTCGAATCGAGCGAGGTGTTGGCCTGGTCCACATCGAGGTAGGAGCCGCTGGGGTTG
>JAAEQG010000333.1 GCA_024231775.1 bacterium | reverse complement strand
CGGCACGACCTATCAGGTGATGGTCGACAGCGGCTGTATGAGCGCTCTTTCGGATTCCGCCACGCTGACCGTCGAGGAGTACGAAGACCCCACCGCAAGAATTCTCTCCCCAAACGGCGGAGAATTGTGGCTGCTTTCCACGCCCGGCGATCCCCCGAGAACCGAGACCATCACCTGGGAGATGTCGGACAACACGCACCTATGCTGGGGCGAGGTCGCGCTCCTCCACTCGGTAGGGGGAAGCCCCTACGTCGAGGTGCCTGCCTTCGGCGGACTGCCCGCCACCTTCGATGAAGGCCCGGGCTGCGGCCTGCCCGGAGTCCAAGCCGAAAGCGTCGAATACACCCTCCCCACAGAGCCCCCGTCGGGCAACGTCACCTCGCAGTACAAGATTCGGCTTCGAGTAACCGACCATGCCGGCAACACGACGGAGGTCCTGAGTGCCCAGCCCTTCTCGATCGCGGCCCCCAACCCGGACGTCGTGAAGACCCTGATTCTGACCAACGTCCCGCGTATGGAAGCGATGGGCTCGGCCTCGCCAGCGGATGCTGCCGACCTTGAAGTCAGGCTTCAGGACCTGGCCAACCACGACGACGTCAAGGGCTTCGTCGTGCACCTTGAATACTCCGGGAGCCTCGATTCCTTGTACCTCGACTGGGACGCCGATCCCGGCGATCCGGCCAAGGCCAACGCCGTCCTCTTCGACCCGGACGCGGGAATCCACCGGCTGGTTCGACAGTGGCTTGCTGCTTTCCCCGGAGCGGAATACGTCATCGTAGTCGGCGACGACAGCATCATTCCGCTGGCGCGCATCGATGACCGGACCATACTGTTGCCGGAGGAGTGTTATACAAAAGAGAGTTGCCCGGATCAAGATTACTACCCAAGCGGTATCGACCTGACTCCCAACACCACCAAGGTTGGCGAGGCGCTCGCCGCCAACACCTACCTCTCCGACGATCTGTTGGCTTCCCGCGACCCGATCGATCCGACAATGATAGACGAGAAGACCTACATCCCCGACCCCGAGCTCGACCTCGCCATCGGACGGCTGGTCGAGACGCCCCAGGAGATCATCCAGGCGATCACCGTCTTCCTCAACCAGAACGGCATCGTCGATCTCACCGACCTGGACCCGGTGGACGGCCACAAGGTCCTGGTCACCGGCTACGACTTCCTGATCGACTCAGCCAAGAAGGGGTGTAGGGATTGGAAAGGCGCCTTCGGAGTAACGACTCCGTGCCCCGGCGACGACTTGGACCCCGTCGACGGCCAGTTGATCAGCCGCACTTGGGGCGAGGACACCACCGAAGCGCGAAGGCAGGCATTGCGCACTCATCTCGGGGGCAACGGTGGCGAGCGTTATGCCATCACCAACCTGAACGGCCATGCCACCCACTACGAAGAAGGCGTTCCTATAACCGACCCCTATGACGTCGAGGGTCTGAACGCCAAGGACATCTACGGTCCGGACGCCTGCGGTAGCTCCACCCTGGGCCCACTCGATCTGGCCGGCAGCGTGCTCTATGCGGCGGGCTGCCACGCGGGCTTGCCGGTTACGGGCAGCTGCGCGACCGACGCCGACCATTCCCTCGACCTTCCCCAGACCATGCTGTGGCGGGGGGTCCAGGGGTACGTCGCCAACACCGGCTTCGGCTGGGGCCTCGTCGACGGCATTGGTTATGGCGAGCGCTTGGTCGATCTCCTCACCAACCGGTTCACCGACGGCGGTACTCTGGTGATGGGCAAGGTGGTCGCCGAGGTCAAGAACGCCTACTACTTCACCTCGGCGCGATCCGATTTCGGCGACCCTGAGCGGCTCGGCCCCTATGCGGAGAAAACCGTCATGCAATGGACCTATTTCGGTTTTCCGATGTACGCGGTGAAGGTCGGACCGACAGGAGCCGCCCCGGACCGCACGGCCCCCCTCTTCCAGGGACCCGCACGGGAGCCCGGAGAGCTTCCGCGGGAGGAGCACCTCGGTGCGGTGAGGGTGACCCGAGAGCTTTCCGGTAACGCCCTCAGCGAGCCGTCATCATCACCATCCCATCTGACGCGCCTGGTGCTCGGCTTCGACCTCTCGGCACCCGGTCTCTACACCAAGTACGACGCCTCGGGCGACGTGCTGGGGGATCCGGCTGATCCGATCGATCCGCCTGATGCCGGCTGCCCGGATCCACCGGAAGGCGAGTCGGAAGGCTGCTACTACACCCTGAGCGGTCTCTCCACCGACGCCGCGGATCTGCCGATCCAGCCGTTACTGGCCTACGATTCACGCCTTTCGGAAACCAGCCTGCACGGCGTGCTGTGGAAGGGCGGCACCTACCGCGAGGAAGGGACGTGGTCGCCGGTGGTCGCCCGGCTCGCATCGAACCTGGTTGAGCCCGAGTGGAACCTCGCCGCGGCTGGCCGTACCATCATCATCGCGGCGAGAAAAATCCGGCCCGACAGCCCGGGCGAGCTCGACTGCACCTCCGTCGATCGCGAAATGTCGAGCATCGTCGTCGCCACCGGCGAAACCCTGTGGAGCGAGGTGCCGGAGACCTACGACGTCGAGCGCCTCTACCAGGACGTGGATCTCGAAGTCTTCTACTTCAACAACACCGTCGACGGCAACGGCAACTGCGACCGGCTGGGGCCCGAGCTTGGGGATGGCCCATTCAACGGCGCCTACCATCACGCCGCCGGTCCGATCATCGAATGGGCGATTCCGGCCGCCGACGAAGCCGGCGTGTGGCGGGTGGTGGTGGTCCATACCGACAACACCGTTACCGACGACCACGGCGCCTGGGTGCCCCTGGAGCTCACCGACGACGGTACCGGCACCTGGCGCGGCAGCGAGACGTTTCCGGGCGCTCTGCGGGTCACCTACGTGATCCAGGCGATCGACTATCGCGGCAACGTCACCTGGGCCGACGGGGAAATGCCGGATCTGCCGCCGAGCGGCGTGCCCCTCGGGATCCCCGGCATATTCGACGTTGACCTCACGCCGGGCAGAGCCTACCTGTCCGTCGCTCTCGACGACGAGCAAGACCCGGTGATGGCCGGGGCGCGCATCCATTACACCATCGACGTCGACAATGGCGGTCCCGACCCGGCGATCCTGCCCAAGGTGAGCCTTGCGCTGGACGCCAAGCTCACCGATCCGCTCGTCGTCGGCGACGGCTGGACCTGCGGCCATGCCGCCGGCCTCGTGACCTGCGAGCGCGAGGTGCTGGCACCGGGACCGGCGGATCGGATCTCGGTCTCGGTCAAAGCACCTGCTGTCGCAGG
>JAAEQG010000332.1 GCA_024231775.1 bacterium | reverse complement strand
TCAACGTCGGCATCGACCAGGTGATCGCGGTCGAGGGACCGCGGATCCCGACGAGCGTCGAGTCCCAGAAGCACTTCAAGGTCGCATTCATCTTGTTGACCGCCGACGGCGAGGCCCCGCGTCCGCAGTCGTTGGCCAGGCTCCAACGCATCCGGCGCCGGTGGATGACCTACGTTCCCGAGATCAGCCGTGGTCTGGCCACGGTGGCCACGGCCATTCACCAGCGGTAGGGGCGGCCCTCCGTGGCCGCCCTTGCGCACCGTGAGCCTCGGTCGGCGCGGTGGTCGGGAGGTAATCGCGCTGGGAGCGCCGGCTTCCAGCCGGCTCGTGGACGCCCTCGGTGACGCCACGCAAGGGCGGGCACGGAGGCCCGCCCCTACGTTCGTGGCCGCATCGGTGGTGTTGGGCCGACCCCCACCGGGCCGGCTTGGAACGCCCATGGCACTGCGAAGTCCTGGCCGTGCTCCGCGTTCTCGATGCAGACCAGATCGCCCGCTATGCAGGTCCCATCGCGGGACCATGGGAGGGCACAGAGGCCGGTAGCGGAACCGCCCCTCGCGACCAGAGCGGAGGAGAAAGGGGCGTTGCGGGTTCCGTGAGCTGTGGTAGCATCGGGCCGCGCAAGCCTGCCGCGCGCACCATGTACAGGTGCGAGGATAGGCGGGGGAAAAGCTGGGAGACGGAATGCAGAACACGTATACGGCGATACTAAGGCAGTCCGGTGAATGGTGGATCGGCTGGATCGAAGAGATATCCGGCGTCAACTGCCAAGAGCGGACGAAGGAGGAGCTGCTCGACAGCCTCCGAGTCACGCTCAAGGAGGCCCTCGAGCTCAACCGGCAAGAGGCCGTCCGCGCGGCCGGATCCAATTACCTGGAAGAGCCGGTATACGTATGAAGCGCAGAGCGCTTCTGGTCTATCTGCGTCGCCACGGATGCGAGCAGCTGCGGGAAGGGAGCGGCCATTCCTGGTGGTGGAATCCCGGACTGAACATGCGATCGGCGGTACCCAGACACACTGAGATCGATGACCTTTTGGCCAAGAAATTTGCAGGGATCTGGGGGTCCGACCGATCAAGTCACGGGGCTGAGAAAGTCCCGGATCTCATCTGATCCGATGCCGAGGCCAACGCCGCGATGGTTCCGGGAAGCCGAGCCGCCGGCCACACACGTGCCCACCAACACCAGGTAGAAAAGGGGGACTTCGTCCCCTTGCCCCCGGGCCGGCAAGATGCCGGCGCTCCCAGCGCGATCGTGGTCGTTCATGCGCGTCTTCCTGACATCGTGTCGGGTGCCGTTGGTTCGTCTTCGCGACAAACGGTCAGATAGGTGACAAGTTTGTCAGGTGTTGTCAGTTGTGTTGACGGTCCGGGTATGAGCTGCCTATTTAGCGCATGAACGGGGGAGTTTTGCGGGCACCACCCCCTGCCCGGACCCCGATCACCCACCTCTCACCGGCGTCGTCCCAAAAGAGCCGCACCCATAACCTTTTGGGGATCCTTATGCAACGTTAGGGTTTACTGACAGATTTGTCACTTTGACGACAAAATGTAGCGACCAGGGGCTCCGTCCCTGGACCCGGTAAGACCAAAAGATCAAAAGATCAAAGGCTCGCGAGCGCGACGGCAACACGAAAGCCGAGGTCGCCGTGACGGTAACTGGCCGGGAACCAGACGCGGAAAGCGACCCGCAGGTACTCTGCGGAGTTGAACCAGCTGCCGCCCCGAATCATCCGCTGGACTTCCTCCGACCCCACACGCACCTCATCGGCGCACCACTCCCGGACGTTGCCGGCCAGATCGCTATGGTCGAAAGGACCGTCGCCTCCAGGATAGACGCCAACGGGCGCCGGCGAGCCGCCATATGGTTTGGGTGCGGCTCTTTTTGATCAGCGACGGTCGGCCGGGCACCCACAGCGAAGACTGGAGTCGTTCTGACAGCGTGATCGTAGCCCGGAGGGCGGCATGAGATAGCCTGGGGTGAGTCTGCGAACCCCAGGAATGAAGCCACACCCCCCCCGAAACTTCAAAGCCCCGAGAGGGGCGGCATACGGCAGGGCGAGGACGTTCGGGCATGTCCCCCCTTGTATGTCCCCCCAGCGGCCTCCATCACCTCGGATGTTGCTTACCTGGCTTACCATCAGCTGGGCAAAGGTGATCCGGATTTTATCCTTCTGATGCTTGACAATCGTAGAATGCCGTGATAGAGTAGACAAATGATGAGAAAGGATCGCCGCTGCGGATGACCCCACCCCCGCTCT
>JAAEQG010000331.1 GCA_024231775.1 bacterium | reverse complement strand
CAAAGACCCGACGACGAGTCCGAGTCCGAGTCCGTCGGTAGATCCACCAGGCGTGCTACGGCGGCAGATTACACCCACTCGCGATCAGCAGGGCGGTGACCAATTCCGCCTGAAGGCCGTTACCATGTTGCATGCCACTGTCAGCAACATGGACAGCCTGAACAGTGATTGCACGGAGGCTATGAGGCTCGTGGGGCTCTTCGTGGAGACGGTGGCGCAAGCCGTGCACAAACACCGTGGCACCATAGGACAGTGTGCGCCTGGTTCCGTCACCGCGCACTGGGGCGCCGTCAGCTTTGTATCCGGCGCCAAAGCTCTTGCTGTGGAGGCAGCCTTGGCGATTCAGGAGGCATTGGGGTGCTGCAGCACGGGCGATGCGGGCGGCGGTGCGCTCCAGGTGTGCATCAGTATCGGACACGGCCGTGTGGTGGCGTGCAGCATGGGCAGCGCGCGGACACGTTTCTTCGGGTTTCTTGGGCCACCGGCAGCCTGGATGGGTGCCATGACGCACCTGGGCACCGCGCTCGGTGCACCCGTGCTGGTAGATGCCGCCGTCTGCGACGCAGAAGAAACCAAATACCACATGAGACTGGCGGCACATCTCTGGTACCAGCACCGACGGCTGCTGGTTTACGAAGTGCGGGGGCGCAGGGAAACCCGTTTTGTCGACGAGTGGATGTACGAGCTGCGCGACCTGAACAGAGCACGGCCTGAGGGCAGTTGCGAGCTGTTTGCGGTCGCACTGCAGCGCTTTACAAACGGTGCGTTGGCGGAGGGCGCCGCACTCTTCGAGCAGTGTCTGGAACGCGTGCCCGGCGATGCAGTCGCCAGGTACTATCTCAACCACTGTGCGACGACGACGATGCCGTCCGGCACTTGCGGGCAAGTGCGAGCAACCCATGTGGTTGCACCGTCGATTCAGTGGCAAGAAAAAGACAGCAACACCGATTGACATTGCGGT
>JAAEQG010000330.1 GCA_024231775.1 bacterium | reverse complement strand
TCAGAAGCAGAACATCACGCAGCGCATTCTCGCGCAGGCTCCCACGCGTGACGCTCAGTTCCCCGAGACGGTGCAAGACACGAGCTACGCTGGCATTCAGGTGAACACCTATCCTTGGTACTGGCAGAACTGGTTCCCGGGAGGGATGTACTGATGGCGAGGTACAACCGACTTCAGGGAGGCGGACCAGACCGCACGCAGAACTCGACGCAGGATGGCCTCGACGCGCTCGAGCGCAGCGCGTTGGGGCCAGCCTCGCGCAACGGAGCCCCGCAAGCGAGCAACGGCAACCAGACGAGCCGTCAGCCGGTGGCAGAGGGCCAGCCCACCCTCATCCCCCACAAGCTGGGGCGCCCCTACCGAGGGTGGAACGTGGCCATGAAGAACAAAGGGGAGAGTTTCTTCTGCCCCAGCGGCGAGCGGTACGACAAGAGCAAATACATATGCGTCCAGTGGGGAGCTCCCGGTGGGACGGGCTCCGTGGACGCGGAGTTCTGGGTGTACTGATGCCCTTATCCAAGTACCCCATAGAGATCCCTCTCGGGGGCGCCGTCGATGAGGGTAACGTCCCGGAGATCGTGCAGCCCCCTCGCATCCGCGAGGCCACCGAGTGCGCGAGTCTCAAGGGAGGCGCTTATACGAAGCGCGATGAAGAGCGAGAACAGTTCGCGAGCACCCTTCCGGGGGCGGACGCGATGGAGCGGATCCCCGGCGCAACCGTTCTGAGCGAGGACACGTCTCTGGAGGTATACGCCGACGACAGCGGGGGCTCTTCTTCACGTGGGTGGCCCGCGCCACTGAGCGGCTCGCTGGTCAACGGCTACAGCCCCACCGAGCCCGACGGCGTGAAGCAGCACGGGGACCACGCCACCCTCACCCTCCCCTCGGGGGTGGAGCGGACGATGGTTGCTTGGAACGAGGACCCCCTGGGCACCTATGGGTGGACGGGGCAGAACGAGATCGCGAGCGGGGTGGGCACCATCGACACACAGCCGCCCGCGGGGGATGAGGCGCCCAACGTCAACGCCCTCGCGCGGTGGTGGGCTTACTACCTCGTGGGCACCGCTCGCTACGCGCTTTTCGAGAACGATCGTCAGGTGGGCGCGGAGCGTCCCCTCGGCCCGGTGGACCCTACCGCTTCCCCTCCCCCCGGCGCGGAGGCATTGGGTCCAGCCTGCTTTCCTCGGGTCCGCGCCTTCAACGCCACCCAGCAGTACGTAGTGTGCAGCGCTCGCTCGACGCCGCAGCGCAACGACCCGGTAGACTTGGACGCGGAACTGCCCAACTCATGGGGCGCGCACCTCGCCAGCTTCGAGGGGTACAACACGTCGGGCGGCGCCGCCTCCAATTCCAGCCTCGCTCTCCGCAGGTGCTACTACCTGTACCGTGACATTCTGGACCGCTGCCACCTCGCGGCCGGCGACGGCGACGGGGTACCTACGGGCTTCAACATGCCGACGGCTTACCCCATCGAGCAGCGCCCGGGGTGCCAGCTCGTAGTCTATGACGCCGATGGGGTGGCCCTGGCGGGCACCAAGGTGGGCTCCGGCCCCGCGGACCTGCTCACGCCCGCGCTCGACATGGTGACGGTTGCTGCCGCCCCGGGTGATCCCGAGGAGTTCTACACGCTGCACGTCGACTACGACTTCTTGTGGGACCCGGCAGCCTCCCCGTCCCCCGCTGACTTCGCCGACGACAACGCGCGCAACTTGGTCAGGATCCGTCGGTGGCGTGTCACCCCCGGGGCGCTCGTTCACGTCTCTTCCACGACGTTCGATCCCGTAGCATTCTCTGCGGGAGTTCCCGACGGGGAGTCGGACTGGCCTGCGGGCTTGCACGACATTGGCGACCGGCTGCTCCTGGTGATGAGCAGCACCCGCATGGTCACGTTCGATTACGCTTTGGCGCAGACGCTTACCACGCTGCCGTTCTGGCAGGGCACAGGCTCGCCGGGCTCACTGGACATGTGCCGCGAGGGGGTAGGGAGGCGCTTGCGTGCGGTGCCTCCCGGCATAGAGCCGTGGGATATGCGCAACGCGCAGGGGGACGCGTTCAACCGCGCGTGCGGCGCTTTTCGCCTGGGCTTCATGGGGGATGACGATCCGTCTACCAATGAGCACATCCAGCGCACAACGCAGATGGCTCGCGGCCAGTGGGCAGGCTCCTTCGCCATCCCTCTCGACGACGCATCTGACCCGTTCACTCAGCGCGTGTGGGTCGGCGTCCAAGGGCGCGCGGAGATCGCCCCCAGCGAACAGCAGGGCGGCGAGGACCAGACGCGCATACCCTCGTGGCCGACCATTAGCAGCGGGACTATCTACTGCGGGGTGGTGACGCTCAGCGCTGCCTCGGCCGCGGTGCCGTGCGGCGAAGAGCCAGACGGTACGCCCGTCCCGGGCACGCCCTCCCAGAACCCCGCATGGATCATCCCGGGCGCATCTATCGCGACTCGGGGCGCCCAGGTGCCTGCGCTCGGAGACAGCTACGCTCCGAGCGGTCCGCTCGTGGGCATCTATGCGGCCTCTCCCGGCGACGACCGCACAGGGATGCAGGAGCAGTACGCCAAGACAAGCGTAGATCTCTTTACGTCCACCTTGTGTTTCGTGACCTTGAGGTCCGACGACCGCCTCCCGGACAACGCGGCGGGCTACGTCAACGGCTTCCGCAGACCAACGCCATGTGTCGTGACAGCGCTTCCCTACGGCCAGAGCACGGGAACTTACCAAGTAAACCCCTATCAGGTACGCACGAACCTGCACGTCACCGAGGCGGGGGTGAGGGGGATGGGCTTCCAGACGTTCGCCCCCTCACGCTCCACGGGCAGCGGCGACATACCGATCGATGAGCGCATCCCGAAGCCCATCTCTTCGCCGTCCCGCGCCGCGCCCTACTGCGTCGCGATGGAGTTTGGCGAGGCGGCTCAGTACGCCCCCTCGGGAGAGTACGCCATCTCGGCGGGAGGAACCCCCTGCTCTGTGGGCGGCCCGCAGGCCCTCTCCGCAGGGCTGCCCCTGCAAGCAGCGGTCGACTACCCGATCTACGAGAACGCCACTCGTCCCCGAGGGATGAGCGTGGTGACGTACACCGCGCCCGCCACCACGGCGGCGGCGACGGGAACTCAGCACGCGCTCGCCGCGCAGCCGCTTCGCTACGACGAGAGCGGAGGCGAGCACCGCGCCGTCCCCTTCCTCGCTCAAGGAGTGCCGTACCCTGTGCTCAGCTCCTGGGCCCCCCCTTTGCCTGTGGAGGCGGACGACGCGCAGGAGTTTGTGGCGATCCTTTACCCCTACCCGTGGTCCATCTTCGGGATCCCCAACAGCTCGGCGGTCGCCACGGAGGTGTACTCGGCGCAGCAAGATACAGGGGCCGCGCCGGAGTCTTGCGCGTCTCTTGAGGCCCCGCTGGGCGGCGGCGCCCTCTGGGCGGGGGTCGGTACAGGCCCCGGCTTGACCGGCGCTCCTTACTCGTACCGCGGCGTGAATGGAGGCAGTTCCGTCGCCCTTTATACGTGGGCGGGGGAACTAGCGGCGGGCACGCCGGACAGCAGCTACGCGGTGGCGTCTGGCACGGAGCGCGCCTGGAGCGTATCGGGGGTGGACAGGTATCGTGCCCAGTACACCAAGCTCTTGCGCAAGGGGTATTCGCCCGAGTGGAACGGGAACCTCTCCATACGCGTCCCCGGGACTGGCGAGCCTCTGACTGCCATCGGCGTGTTGCCAGACGGGCGCGTCCTGCTCTTCACCGCTCACACCACCTATTACACCTACGGGGAGGGACCGAGTGACACCGGTCAGGGCGCTGGGTTTGCTCCGCCGCAGATGCTGTCCACCAGCGAGGGGGCGCGCTCGCAGCGCGACGTTTACGTCGGCAACCTGGGGTGCATGTTCCGCAGCGATCGGGGCTTCTACCTCGTCGGACGGGACCTCACGCTGCAGTACGTGGGCTTGCCCTATGAAGACAGCACGTCTGCCGGCCGAGTGGTCGGCGTGACCGAGGACGCCCTGCGGAGCGAGATCATCTGGATGACCGACATCAACCCCGACCCGGCGACCATACCGCCCTCGCAGCGTCGGGAGTGCTGGGTCTACAACACCCTGCGCTCGCAGTGGAGCACCTTCAACCTCACCGGGGCCATCGCCACCACGTCTCGGGAGGCACGCCCTTGGTGGTACGCGCTCGACCAGCAGGTGCGCGACTTGCGCACCCTTCCGACCGGCGCCCCCAGCAGTCCGGGGCTCGACCGCAACCTGATGGCCCTCACCACGGGTTGGCTGGCCATGGGGAAGATCCAAGGCTACGGGCGCACGTGGGAGGTGCAGCTCACGGGCATTCGTGACCCGGGAAGTCTCAGCGGTCTGCGCGTGGAGATATACTACGACTACGTCGACACTCCGTTCGAGACGTACGACTTCGACGACGTGGGCAATGGCCAGTTCAAGGTCCGCTTCCGGCCTCGCAAGCAGAAGAGCGAGGCGATCAGCTTCCGATTCTCGGAGTACGTCCCCGCGACCGTCGCGCCCGACGACTGCACGGGGTGGCGCCTAGACATGTGTACGGTGCTCGCGGGCGTGAAGGCGGGACTCGACAAGGTGGCAGTCAC
>JAAEQG010000329.1 GCA_024231775.1 bacterium | reverse complement strand
TTTCCCTATCCGTGGTTCTCTTGTCCCATGCAAAAGAAAAGCACGGATGAAGAAATACACGATGGGCGGGCTTGATTCTATCGTTCATTTCCCTATCCGTGGTCCTCGTTCCCTTTTGCGTTTGTGTGTGAGCCGTTGTTGAGTATAATTGCGGTATTACCCGGTGGTCTCACAATTGTTTTAAAGAGGTGTCGTATGATCGAAAAGAGCGTCGAATTCTCCCTACAATTTGCAAAGGATGTCGCAAACCGTTACGCCAGCTTATCCCAGGTAGAAGCCGTCGCCTTGGGCGGTTCGCTCGCCAGCGGCACTGCCGACGCGGGTTCCGACATCGACCTGTACGTCTATTCGAGCGCCGAGATCCCGGTGAGCGCCCGCGCCGAGATCGCGACGGCGGGAGCCGAGTACGCAGAGGTGGACAACCGCTTCTGGGAATCCGGCGACGAGTGGGTCGATGCGCAGACCGGCATCCACGTGGACGTAATGTTCCGCTCCGTGGAGTGGATCGAGGAGCAGATCGAGCGCGTGCTGCGGCGCTGTGAGGCATCGGTGGGATACTCGACCTGCCTGTGGCACAACGTGGCCTCGTCGCGGGCGCTGTACGACCGGGCGGGTTGGTTCCGGGCGTTGCAGCAGGACGCGGGGCAGGCGTACCCGGGGGAACTGCAACGCGCCATCGTCGCCAAGAACCACCCCATCCTGTGGCGGACCGCGTCGTCGTACAAATACCAGTTGGAGGGGGCGATTGCGCGCGGCGATATGGTCAGCGTCAACCACCGGGCGGCGGCGCTGCTGGCGAGTTATTTCGACGTGTTGTTTGCCGTCAACAGACTG
>JAAEQG010000328.1 GCA_024231775.1 bacterium | reverse complement strand
GCAACGTCTGGGAGTGGTGCCGCGACGGATGGGGTGGCTACGACCTTGACGTGGAACCAGGGCACGGCCTTCGTAAGGTCAGCGGCTCCCGCCGCGTGCACCGTGGCGGCGGGTACAGCAACATTGCGACCCTCTGCCGGTCCGCCTACCGCAACCACCTCGCGCCCGAGCTCCGCTACCACTACCTCGGCGTACGTCCCGCCCGAGACTTCACGGAGTAAGAAACGTGGCGGGATTAACGGTAGCGAATGGCCTGCGCCCCCTCAGGGCGGCATCGCCGCCCGCCTGCTCTTGAGTTTCGCCCCTTCAGGGGGCTGTATGGGCACCCGCTAGCGATACCTGCCCGCCCAAGTTCGCTCTCCGCTTGCGATTGCCGCATGGGCACCAGTCTGCGATTCTCGGCCGCTTGAGTTTACGCTCCATCCGAGTTCGCGACGCGTTTATGCAAGGCGAGCTGCGCGAGGCGTCGAGAAGGACGAAGGTGCCTCACGGAACTCAGGTCGGCAACGGCAGTGCCATTCGAGTAACTACACCTTATCACGACGACGATCGCTAATCCGCAGACAGTAGGGGTCTGTACTCCGATCTCTTCGACGCGAAGAACAGGTTCTCGGACCGGCAGGCACGGCAGCGATTCCGCAGGTCGTGGTTTTCAGCGGCCGTAAGCTGCGTGAAGACAACGCTTTAGGTACCCAAACGAGGTCTTGAGCAGATTCGCATTCGCGAAAGGGCTTGCATCGGCTCCGGAATCTGGTATACTATATACATGCCAGATGCAAAGCGGGAGATTCGACGAGCCAAGATGTCCGCACGCGAGCGGGAGCAGCGGTCGCGACTGGCCCAGCTTATCCACGGGGCCGGTCTGCTCCGTGGGACGCTGGCGGTCCGGGAACGCGTGTGCGGGAAGGCGAACTGCAAGTGTGCCAGGGGAGAGGAGAAGCACGTCTCCCTCTATCTGGTGGCCAGCTACGAGGGACGTGTGCGCCAGCTGTTCATCCCCAAGGACTGGGAACCGCAGGTGCGCCGGTGGGTGCAACAGTACCAGGAAGCACGGAAGCTCCTCGAAGAGGTATCCCTGCTCTACTGGGACAAAGTCAGCAAGAGGCAAGAGTAGAGATTCTTCGTCGCCTGTTAGCTTACGCTCAGAAGGTCGCCGGGATTCGTACGATCCTGGGCCGTGTTACCGACGCCCGCAAGCGGCCCGTGATCCCCGCACGGCGGATCGTTCGTAGCGTCTTTGTGATGCTTCTGGCGCGGCTTGGGAGCCTCAACGCCCTGGAACAAACCCGGTCCAGTCGTTTTTGGAGTCAATGGCTTGGCGGACCGATCCCCAGTGCCGACACCTTGGGTCGGGTACTTGCTCTAACTGACTGCGACACCATCCGGGCTGGCATTCATGAGGTCTATACCCGCCTCAAACGCAACAAAGCCCTGGAACCTCCTTGGCACGGCTTGGTGGTGTTGGTGCTGGATGGCCATGAGTCCAGCGCCAGCTACCTGCGTTGCTGCCCCGGCTGTCTCCAGCGGACCGTTCATACAACGGACGAAGACCGTATTCAGTACTACCACCGAAACGTCACCGCCCAGTTGATTACCGACGGCATGCCCTTTCTAGTGGACGCCGAGCCGCAGAAGCCGGGCGAGAATGAGCTGGCTACGGCCATGCGCCTCCTGGATCGGGTCGCTCAGAGTTATCCGCGCGCCTTCGACCTCGTGGCCGGCGACGCCTTGTATTGCCAGGCACCCTTCTTTGAATTCGTTCTGGGGCTGGGCAAAGACGTCCTGGCGGTCTTGAAAGACGAACGCCGCAATCTACTGCAGGATGCTCAGGGGTTGTTCGAGCACATGGAACCGACCGAAACTCAGAATGGAAACGGCCAACGATGCACTTGGGACGCAGAGGGTTTCCGCTCCTGGCCATCGCTGGATCGCCCGGTCCGGGTGGTACGCGGCCTGGAAACAACAACGGTCCGCCGCCAGCTCGACAAAGAGGAGGAGACCTTGGTCTCCGATTGGATGTGGGTGACCACGCTCTCGAGTTCGCGGGCGTCCACCCGTGCGGTCGTCGATCTTGGCCACAGCCGCTGGGACATCGAGAACCAGGGCTTCAACGAGGCCGTCAATCAGTGGCACTCGGATCACGTGTACAAGCACGATCCGACCGCCATCTTGGCTTTCTGGTTGTTGACGATGCTGGTCATCAACGTGTTCCGAGCCTTCTATCTGCGAAACCTGAGGCCCCAGCGTCGCCAGGAAAGCAGCATGCTCCATATCGCTCGGTGCCTTGCCGCTGAACTCTACCAGGGGCTTGCCGACCACGTCGTGCCGATCCCGACATGACCTGCTCGGTCTCCCGGTCTCTGCGACCCCTCGCCCACACAAACCGGGCGGCGTAACGCTCGCGCCATACTCGCCGGAACCCCTCCCACCTGACAGGCCAAAACCCACCCCACATGCTGTCCCGAACGCCTCGAACTCGGCCGATTGACGCCGTGCGAATGTGCTGACTCCCCAAAACGAACGCAAACCGCGATCGCCAAGGGCCTTAGCCACGTACTTGCGGAATCGCTGACGCTGAGAAGAAACACTTGTATGCGCCTCAGTCGAGTCGGTAGAATGGTGTCAGCCTTCGCGCAAAGAGGCCCCCCTAACTGCTGCCGGCGAGAAGGGGATACGTTGGGTACTCGGCGTGTGGGTTGTTGCGCTGGTGTTTGTCGGCGTAGCTCGCCACGCACTCACGACCATCAGAATGAAGGGAGACACGATGTTGCATACCTCACTTATAGTATTACTGTTGGCGGGACAACTCGGTGCGATCACCCCAAACGAAATCGCTGAACACGGCGCGCCGATCGAGACATCAGGCTTCGTCCAGCCTGTTATCCACGACGACTTCGGAAGCGGCATACCGGTGACCCACCTATACTTGACAACGACCGATGGAGCATATTACCGACTCCACTTGCCGACGACGACTCACCTCGATCCGGGGAGCCGGGTCGACGTGCAGGGAGTCTTATGGCAATCCGAGATCCTGGTCAGCAAACACTCGGTCGCGCATCCGCCGAAGACCAGAGTTGATGATCGCTCTCTGGGCGAGCAGCGTACGGCCGTTATCCTCGTGAACGCCGTGGATAATCCGATTGAATGCATCACCCCCCAGGAGGCCTGGGAAGAGGTCTTTGACCCGGGCAACTTCTTTTCCGTTGCGAATTACGT
>JAAEQG010000327.1 GCA_024231775.1 bacterium | reverse complement strand
GCCAAACGTTGAACCGGATGACGGGCGCTGAACTTTTTTTCAAGAGCGAGAATCTACAGCGGGTGGGAGCTTTCAAGGCGCGGGGGGCGTGCAACGCGGTCTTTGCGTTGACCGAGGAGGAAGCCCGGCGCGGCGTAGCGACCCACTCGTCGGGGAATCACGGCGCAGCGCTGGCTTATGCTGCCGGATTGCGCGGCGTTCCGGTCATCGTCGTGATGCCCGACAACGCCCCGCCGGTGAAACGCGCGGCGGTGGAGGGGTACGGAGCGCAGATCGTGACCTCTGGCTCGCGTCCTTTGGACCGCGAGCAGACGCTTGAGCGCGTCTTGAAGGAAACCGGCGCGACGTTTGTGCATCCTTCTAACGACTCCTACGTGATTGCTGGGCAGGGCACAGCGGCGTTGGAACTCGTCGAGGATGTCCCCGACCTCGACGTGGTGATGGCGCCGGTCGGCGGCGGGGGATTGCTGTCCGGGACGGCGCTGGCGGTCGCTGATCGATCGCCGGGGACGCGCACCATCGCCGCCGAGCCAGAGATGGCGGATGATGCCTATCGTTCGTTTCGCGATGGCAGGATTTATCCGTCCGAGAACCCACAAACCATCGCCGATGGCCTGCGGACCTTTTTGGGCGACGTGAACTTTCCCATCATCCGCGAGCACGTGGCGGACATCGTGACAGTGAGCGAGCGAGGAATCATTGACGCGATGCGCCTGGTCTGGGAGCGTATGAAGGTCATCGCCGAGCCATCCTCTGCTGTACCGGTGGCGGCGTTGTTTGAAACATTCGATCCCCAGGGGCTGCGTATCGGCGTCATCATCTCG
>JAAEQG010000326.1 GCA_024231775.1 bacterium | reverse complement strand
CGCGATCGGATGTACCAAAGAGCAGGCGCGCACAGGGCCAAAGTGAAACAGCACTAAGTGCTACGGAGTCTGCGCAACGCGGAACCCGATGGTGAGGCTGTAGTCGGACGACGGGGCGTGGTAGACGCGGGCCGCTGAACGACAGAAGTAGCCGCCGAAGTACCAGCCACCGCCCCGTGCCACGCGGAACAAGTCTGGTGGCGGGCCTTCCGGATCCGTCCCGGGGCTAACGCCGTAATAGCTCTCGCCGTACCAGTCGTGGCACCACTCCCAGACGTTACCGCTCATGTCGTAGGCGCCCACCGGACTCGGGCTATCCGTCGTACCATTCGCTCCGTCATAATAGCCCACCGGAGACGTATAGGGATAAGCGGTCAGGCTGAGCGGGTTGTTTCCATTGTAGTTGGCGTCGGTGCTGCTGATGCTGTCGCTCGACTGACCATAGCGCCAGTGGTCTTGCGTAGGCGCCGCCACATCGTGTGCCGCGGCACACTCCCACTGCGCTTCCGTGGGTAAGTGGTACCCGTCGTTCGCGAAGTTCGCCGTCCACGTGACCGTCTCATACACCGGCGTCAGGCCCGTTATCTCGCTCAGCCAATTACAGTACAGCACCGCCCCGAACCAACTGATCTCAACTACAGGGTGGTCTCTCATCGATAAGCTGTCGCGGCTCTCAGATACGAAGACCCCGCCGGAATAGCT
>JAAEQG010000325.1 GCA_024231775.1 bacterium | reverse complement strand
GCCCGATATCCGCCACCCGCCACCCGCCACCCGCCACCCGCCGCCCGCCGCCTGACACCCGACCTCCTTCCCACCTCCTCCCCCCACCCGGCAGGCAGGGTGCCTGCCCACAATTCTTCGCCTTGGGATTCACCGGGTTTGGCGAGACTGATCGAGCGGTGGCGGGAGGCCAAGGATCTGGAGGTTCGGGCCACTGCCGAGGCCGGGCGGCGTTGCAGCCGCTGGCGTTGTGGCTGCATGGTCAAGAGGGGGAGGACCCGGGCGCGGTCCGAGGAGATCACCCCGGTGATCGAGCCGGCGCTGCAGGGGATCAAGTACGCGGGCGGGGGAGCCCGGCCGATTTTTCCGGGTCGTCGCACGCCGACCTTTCGCCAAGCCGCTGCGAGCGCCCTGCCCACGATCCCAGGATATGCACGAGATCGTGACCTCATGACCTCATGTTCGACTTGACGTCGCTCGTGAGCTTTCGTAGGCTGGTACAGGGAGCTCGATCCGAGTTTCGAGATCGAGATGAAAAATATGGAAACAACAGACATTCCAGAAAAACTTGAGGCAGTGCTGGCGAGGCTTTGTGAGACGGTGGGTCCTCTGGTGAAAACCAAGGCCGTCAAGCTCCCCTATCTTGTCGACGTGGTGGCACGACACGCGCTGGGCAGGCGAATCACCGAAGGATCCCACCAGACCTGGGACTATGGCGTCGTCACCCGTGAGGTCTACAGGCTCATCACCCACGGCCGAAACAATCCTCTGTTCCGGATTAGACCTCATCAGTTTTCGGAGAGCGGACAACAGATCGAGCTTTCTGGTCCGAATTCGACCCGGCTCAGCGATGACGAGCGTGAAGTCGTGGACTTCGTCGCCGAAACCTACGGAGGCCTTGAAGCCGGACGGTTGGGTGCGCTGACGAAGTCGCTCAACACCCACCTCGACATCGACGCCTGGGGC
>JAAEQG010000324.1 GCA_024231775.1 bacterium | reverse complement strand
TTCGAAGACGCGGTTTGCGGATCGGCGTTCTTCCGGCACGCCGCTGCTGCCGCGAGGAAGACCACGCCCAGCACCCAGTACCCTCGCCAGGATTGTCGCATCAGCCTTCCATGCCTCATTCCGGACCAGGATCCGGCCGATTCCTCGCTAGATCAAGGATCGCGCCCTGGCAATGGTATTCTCGGACGCCCGCGTCGGCACTGCAAGGTTGACGGCTCCACCATGTCCGACGCCATACCGCGGTCTACGGACTGGGCGGGCGCTTCTCTCCGGTTGATTCAGTCTGCCTGAACGGAACGTCTCGAAGATACAGCTCCAGTCGCGCATCGATATTCCTGGCGAGCTGGACTTGGCCGGTGGAGGCAGACAGAGCCCGTGCCCGCTGCGCGGCGGACACTGCTTCGGCAAAACGTCCCGCCTCAGCATAAGCGGCAGCCAACGCATCGAGAACGCGCGGGTCACGAAGTTGGGTGAGTTGCGCGGCGCGCTCCGCCAGCATGACGGCTTCGCCACCGTTACGCACGCGTTCTCGAGGGTGCGTAGCTCGGATCCATGCCAGACTGCGCAGCGGGTCCGGCCAGTCCGGCCGAAGACGGACCGCGTTCTTCAAGGGCTGCACCGCCTCATGCCCGCGTCCCTGAACGGTAAGCGCCGTCGCCAGGTTGTAGTGCGCACCGGCGAAATCGGGCTTGAGCAGCGCCGCCTCTGCGAAGTGGGTCGTCGCCTCGCCGACATCGCCCCGAGTGAACAGGGCGCTGCCCAGGTTGTAGTGGACCTGGGCGAGCTGGGGCTGAAGACGCAGTGCCTCTCGATGATGATGGATTGCCTCGTCCGGTCTGTCCTGGGACAGCAGCACGTTGCCCAGATTGCTGTGGGCTTCGGCAAAGTCTGCGTCGATCTCCAGGGCTCGGCGGTAGCAGAGAATCGCGTCCTCCGGTTTGCCCTGGCTGCGGAAGGCCATGCCCAGATTGTTGTGGGCTCGTGCATAGTCAGGCTCGAGCTCGAGGGCTCGCCGATAGTGGCCAACCGCGTCCTCGAGGTCGCCCTGGGTTCGGCGGATCATGCCCAAAGTGTTGTGCGCCTCCGCGTAGCTCGGAGCCTTCCGGATTGCCTCGCCGCAGTGTTCGGCGGCTTCGTCCAGGCGGTTGTCGGCAACCAAAGCCCTGGCTAGCTGGCAGTGCGACTCGGGACGGTTCGGCTGGAGACGCAGCGACTGCTGGAAACTGCTGATGGACTCCTCGAAGGCGCCGCGGTCGAAGAGAGCCAACCCCAGATTGTGGTACGCCTCCGCCCACGTCGGGCGCTGCTCCAGAGCGTGGCGATAATGCGTAATCGCTTCGTCGATCATACCCTGCCCCCGGAGGGCCAAGGCCAGATCGTGGTGGGCGGTGGCATCGTCGGGCTGGGCTTTCAGCGCTGC
>JAAEQG010000323.1 GCA_024231775.1 bacterium | reverse complement strand
GCCACGCCCAGCGAGATCGCCAGCAAGGTCAAGATGCTGCGGAGTTTGTGAGCGCTCAAGTTGCGCCAAACGAGAGAATTGAGCGAATGCATTAGGCTCCTCCTGACCCTACTTGGAAATCCCTTCACGTGACTCTCCCTTTATTACTGCCCACACTCGCACCGGCTCCGCCTTGCCCCGAATCCGCATCTCTCCCAGGTCGGCGAACTCGAACTCGGCGCAGCGAGGGCCTAGCGCGTTGTACGTCTGCCCACTGATGAGAATGCCGACCGTACCGCTTGGATCGTGATCGGGATACTGTTTGTTCAACGCTTCGATGCGCGATGCCAGGTTGACCGTGTCGCCAATCACCGTGTATTCCTGGCGCTGCTCCGGGCCGAGCGCCCCCGCCAGCGCCATCCCGGTGTTGATCCCCACCCCGACGCGGAGCGGAGATTGTCCACGCTCGATCAACCTGGCGTTCAACGCTTGCAGCTTTACCCGCATCTCTAACGCCGTCAGCACCGCCCGGTAGGCGCTCTCCTGCAATCGCCTGGGCGCGCCATAGATGATCAGCGTGCTATCCCCGCCGAACTTGTTGACCGTGCCCTCGTGGTGTTGGGCCGCGTCGACGACCAGCGGCAGGTATTCGTTCAACAAGGCTACCATCTCCCCCGGCGTGCTCTGTTCCGAACGGGCCGTAAAGCCCCGGATGTCGCAGAACAGGATACTGACCACGCGGTTCTCGCCCGCCAGCCGCACCTGACCCGTGCGGAGCGCTTCGGCCACCTCGCGGCTGACGAAACGCCCAAACATATCGCGCAACCACTCGCGCTCTTGCAGGCCGAGCACCATCTGATTGTAAGCGGTCGCCAATATCGTCAATTCGTCTTGCGCACCGGCGTCCAATTGCACCAACATATCGCCTTCTTTGAAGGGGCTGCCTTTCTCGACGCGGCGCACCGGTACCGCTACTACCCCGCCAATGGCCTGCGCCAGCAACACGCCTGCCAGCACCGCGATCAGCCCCGTCAGCCGGAAGAGGTTGCGGCTTTCGGCGAGGAATGTTTCGATCCCAACGCGGCGCACGCCCATCCGCAGTGCGCCCATCTGCTCGCCCCCTCGCCCGCGACGCAACGGGGTCGTGGTCACCCAAATCTCTTTATCGCGCCAGGTCGCCTCTTCGATCCGGGTGTCGGACGGCACGGCAACCTCTTCTCCGATGAGGGCGAACTGGTCGGAGAGAATGATCGTCCCTGCATTGTCCACCAGAGCGACATACGCTGCATCATCGCTC
>JAAEQG010000322.1 GCA_024231775.1 bacterium | reverse complement strand
TTCATAACCGCGAAGTACTTGGCGGGCATTATGACTCCCAGAGTAGCCGTTCGCAATCCCCTGCTAAGAGCCCTCAAGGACCAGGCTGAACAGTCCTGGCCTGAGGAATGCTGTGGCGTCCTGCTCGGGCACGCAGTTGGGTCGGTCACCCACGTCACCGCCTTCGCGCCGTCACGAAACGTAGCCCTTGGCGACCGTCGCCGCCGGTATCAACTCGATGCGCAGATGCTGGGCGAGATGCTGCTGGACGGGCGCAGCTCCGCCGAGTGCGTGGTGGGGTTCTACCATTCGCACCCCGACGGCGCGGCGATCCCCTCCAACGAGGACCGGGAAGCGGCGTGGTTCGACAAGCTCTACATGATCATTGCGGTGCAGCCAAGTCAGCCTGCGGAGGTGAGGGTCTGGAGCATGGAGAAGGGAGTGCGGGAAGGAGAGGAGCATGTGCCGAGGTGGAGGTTGCCCCACCAGGAAGGCGCTGGCGCAGGAAGCCAGCCCCCGTCCTCGACGCAATCCGCCTTCAGGGAGATCGGACCGGCTGGTCTAGTTGTTCCAGGCGGTCTTGCGTTCGGCGGTTCGATCGCGCACGGTAAACGCACATCCGATTAGGCAGCCGTGCGGAGTACTGCTGGCGTGCCGTACGATTGCCGGAACCAGGGGACACGACTCGTCGTGCCAGAACAGGCGGAGCAGAACGGTAGCCCCCTCGGGAAGCGGGCGAGAGCAGAGGAAGGCAATGCCCAGAGGCGAGGCGTTGTGTAAGGCTGCGCAGAAGCTCTCCTCCGCCGCACCGCGCTGGATGGTCACCATCAGCGGCCAGGAACGGTGGTAGCGTCGCTGAGCGCGACGACGCCGGTCGAAGTCGAACTCTCCGCGTTCTTGGGCGGCTTCGATGAAGCGGCTGATCTCGCGTCGCACCACCAGGGCGGATGCAGATTTGTCGATTAGCTTGGTCGTGTTCATGTTACCCCCGCAGAGATGTACGATTCGCGAGGGCACGTACGCAAACCCACCGACCTGCAATCCTCGAAGCGGACCGCATGCTTGAGTGGCGAGGGCTGGCATTCTCGGTCCTACGGAGGGCAAACCGGCTTGGCAGCCAAAATGGGGAGAATCCCTTATCGACCCCAACACCGAAAATGGCGAGATTAGTAGGGACAGGATCGGAAAACTTAGCTAGACCTTAAACCCGCGGTAGTTCCATTCCCCTCTCCGGCCCGAACAACCTGCCGCGGGTTTCTTTTATGCGCGTGGCGCTTTCATCGGCCCTGGAAACTGGCAAACCCGGCAAACCGTGCCTGGTTGTGGTAGGATCAGCCGTCAGGGCCGATAAGGAGAGTCGCCATGCCTAGATCTGTGGTGGTAGTGCTCTGGGGGGTCGTAGCCGGAGTGCTTGGGCCGGTCGCGATAGCGGACGAGCAGGCTGCGGTCCGCCCTGCGCATCTGGCGGGGAGTTGGTACCCCGGCGAGCCCGAAGTGCTGGCAGCGGAACTTGGGCGGCTCCTCGCTGCGGACAAACCGGCGACGTTGACAGAGAAGCCGGTGGCTTTGATCGCCCCTCACGCCGGGTATCGGTTCAGTGCGCCGACCGCCGCAGCCGCCTACCGATGTCTGCGAGGCCACAACTATCGCCGGGTAATCGTGCTAGCTTTCAGCCACCGGGCGGCGAACACCTACGCCGGAGTGGACGTACCCGACCGGCTGACCGCATATCAGACGCCGTTGGGCAACGTGCCCATCGACCGAGCAGCCTGTGACGCACTACTGTCAGGTCCCGCATTCGGGGCTCATCCGGGGATCGATCAGGGCGAGCACTCGCTCGAGCTTCAACTCCCGTTCCTCCAGCAGGTCTTGGGCGAATTCCAGCTTGTGCCGCTGCTGGTGGGGAAGATGTCGGACGCGGACTGCGTGGAGGCGGCGAAGGCGATCCTGCCGTGGATCGACGATACGACGCTGCTGGTCGCCAGTAGTGACTTCACCCATTATGGCCCGCGGTTCGGCTACGTGCCCTTCAAGGATGATGTTGCCCGGGACCTTCGGGCGCTCGGAGAGAAGGCAGCGGCGCCGATTCTGCGTTGCGATTATGACGGGTTCGCCGCCCACTTGGCAGCTACACAGGACACCATCTGTGGGCGAGGGCCGATTCGTCTGCTGTTGCGCGTGCTTTCGATGCGCGGTGGAGCGGATGGGGTGCGCGTCGGGTTCGACACGTCCGGTAACCAGACGGGAGACTGGGCCAACAGCGTCACGTATCAGGCCTTGGTGCTGACTCGTCCGGCGGGTACGCTGGGCAAAGCCGAGCGAGGCCTTCTGCTGGGCTTGGCCCGGGAGACGGTCGGGGCGTTTCTAAGCGAACGCAGTACTCCAAATCCAGATCCCTCAGCTCTGCTGGACAAGATCCAGGCGGACGGAGCCTGCTTCGTCACCCTGCAAAACCACGGACGCTTACGCGGCTGCATCGGCAACATGACGGCTCGCGGACCACTGTACGCCGCGGTGATTCAGAACGCGGTTTCGGCCTGCCAGGATCGCCGATTCATCAGCAACCCGGTTACCGCCGCGGAGTTGGACGAGTTGGATATCGAGATCAGCTATCTGACCCCGATGGTGCGTGTCGCAAGTCCGGACGAGATCGTGGTGGGGCGCCACGGGTTGCTGATTGCGTTGGACGGCCGACGAGGGGTGCTACTTCCGCAGGTGGCTTATGAACGCGGCTGGTCTCGGGAGGAGTTCCTGGCCCAGACCTGCCGCAAAGCCGGACTACCACTTGGTGCTTGGAAACGCCCCGACGCGGAGATATATTCGTTTGCGGCAGAGGTGTTCGGGGAACAGTGACCACCGCGGATTGTGCGCATGACAGCCGTGTTCCGAGCGGCGGTGTGCACGCTGGTCGAGGAGATCACATGAACGATCATTGCACGCGACGGGGTTTCCTTGCCTGTCTGGGCGGCGCTGCGGCGGGTATGGCTCTGCCGGGGTCGCGTCTTTCGGCGCTTGGTGCAGTCGGCGGTGAGGAGTCTTCTGCGCGGGTGGTGATCGCCCGTGACGAGGGGCTCGCCGGGGGAGCGTTGGGGGAGAAGCATGCCCTGCTGCGCAAACTGCTCGATGCCAGTATGCAGCGGCTGAACGGGGCTGGTACGGCTGGGGAGGCTTGGCGCAAGCTGTTCGGCAAGAACGACCGGGTGGGTATCAAGGTCAACACGCTCGGTTTGTCGACTCAGCCGGCGGTGGTCGCGGCGCTGGCGGGTGGGCTCGTCGATGCCGGTCTCAAGCCGGAGAACATCATCGTCTGGGATCGGTTTGACGTGGAGTTGGCCCATGCGGGCTTCAAGCTGAACCGCTACGGCGACGGGGTGCGCTGCCTGGGTACGGACGCGGAGCGGATCGGCAGTGGGTACCAGCGCAGCGTCGAGAGCAGCGGGCGAATCGGGTCTTGCTTCTCGCGCATTTTGGCGGAGCAGGTGGATGCGCTGATTTGTGTTCCGGTGCTCAAGGACCACAATCTGGCGGGCGTCTCGCTGGGGATGAAGAACTTCTACGGGGCGATTCACAACCCTAACAAATATCACAGCCACAACTGTGATCCGTACGTGGTGGACGTCGTGTCGCACCGGTTCATCGCTCCGAAGTGGCGGTTGACGGTCTGTGATGCGACCCACGCGCAGTATCACGCGGGGCCGGGGCGGCGTCCCGAGTATGCCTGGCCCTTCGGTGGGCTGATCGTGAGTAACGACTTCGTCGCTGCGGATGCGGTGGGGGCGGATCTGCTGGCGACCAAGCGCCGGGTGGAGGGACTGAGCTCGCTGGCGGACGAGAAGCGCCCGCCCAAGCACATCGCCACGGCGGGCGCCCGCGGATTGGGCGTCGCCGATCTTAACCGCATCGAGCGTCTCGAGGTGTAGCGTGGACGGGTACGAGAACGTGTTTTCCGATCCGACCCGGCGGGATCTGCTGCGCTGGGGGCTGAGTTGTGCGGCGGTCGGCGTGCTGGGGGGTGTCGATCCCCTTCTGGCGCAGGACCCGGCGGGGAGCGGAGCGCTCGAGGGGCCGGAGCTTGCGGGCGTGGTCCGGCGGGAGGCGCGTTTCTGGGAAGAGCAGCCGGATCGGCGGGTGAAGTGCGTGCTGTGTCCGCGCGAGTGCGAGGTGGCGGACGTCGAACGCGGCTATTGCGGAGTTCGCGAGAACCGGGGTGGGCGCTATCAGACCCTGGTCTACGGTACGCTCTGCTCGGCGAACGTGGACCCCATCGAGAAGAAGCCGCTGTTTCACTACCTGCCCGGGACGACGGCTTTCTCCGTCGCCACCGCGGGGTGCAACATCGAGTGCAAGTTCTGCCAGAACTGGCAGATCAGCCAGTTCCGTCCGGAACAGGTGAAGAGTGTCGAGGTGTCTCCGGAGCGGCTGGTGGCTACCTGCCGGGCGCGGGGTAGCCCTACAATCGCCTTTACCTATTCAGAACCGGTGATCTTCTACGAGTACATGTTCGACACGGCTGCCCGGGGGCGGGAGCAGGGTGTCGGTAGCGTGATGATCTCCAACGGATACATCCAGGAGAAGCCGCTGCGCGAGCTGGCCCGTCATCTGACCGGGGTGAAGATCGACTTCAAGGCCTTCAGCGAGAAGTTCTATACCGAGACCTGTGCGGGCGAGCTCAAGCCCGTGCTGCATACCCTGGAGGTGCTCAAGGACATCGGGATCTGGTTCGAGTTGGTTATCCTGGTCATTCCAACGATGAACGATTCGCCGGCGGAGATCGCCCGGATGAGCAAATGGGTAGTGGACCACCTCGGGCCGGACGTGCCGATGCACTTCACCCGCTTTCACCCCACCTATCGGATCACCAACCTGCCGCGCACGCCGGTATCCACGCTGGACCGCTGCAGGAAGACCGCCCTCGATGCCGGGGTGCACTACGCATACGCCGGCAACGTGGCTACCCACCCCGGCGGAAACACCTACTGCCACGGGTGTCAGAAGGAACTGATCCACCGCGTGGGTTTTCGAGTCAGGTCGAATCGGATCGTGAACGGCCGGTGTCCGGACTGTAACACGGCTATCCCCGGGGTGTGGTCGCCGGAGCGGGCGCTGGCGTCTGAACCGCACGCCTGATATGCAACGGGGGGCAGTCCCCCACCCCTGGAAGGGATGGGGGACCCGGGCTGCGCATAGAATGGGGCAACCGTGCTCCTCATAGTCGATTCTCCTCACGCTTGTCAGTGAGTGCCCGATAATCGTAGAATCATAGCCATGAGTACATTGCCCAAATGCGACGCCATACGCGACC
>JAAEQG010000321.1 GCA_024231775.1 bacterium | reverse complement strand
CGCCGCCAGCCCCACAACTAGCCACGGCCACATGCGCACGCAGTAGTGGGCCACCGCGTACCACAGGTAGCCCAGGGTGGCATGACGCTCGTTCCGCGCCGCGAGCATGCGCTGCGCCAAGTAGGAACCGCCGTCCGTCAACCCCGCGACATACCATGAAAACAGTACGAAGACTGCGAAGTGTCTCCAGGGCATGAGATCCAGGTCGCCGGCCTGGGCGACGGGGATCATGCTCACCATACCCGCCGCCTTCTCCGCACCGTACAGCTCCGCCATCCGCTCCATGATCGCATCCAGCCCCCCCAGCCGGTTGACCGCCAGCACCGCCAAGGCAATGCACCCGACCATCGCGATCCAGAACTGAATGAAATCGGTAACCAACACCCCCCACAGACCGGAGATCACCGTATAGGCAATCACGATGAAGAAGAGCAGCAGGATGATCTTGAGCTTGCCCACCGCGGATATGACCTGGTGAACGTCGTGCAGCAATCGCAGCGGGAGAAGTCGATCTTGCGCGGAGTCCATCGGGGGGAGTGCGTCGGAGTGGAGCAACCGCCCCATTTCCGCAGCCCGCTCCGTCAGGCCCAGCCTGTCGAGGTATGGCCCATTCCTCAAACCAGCTAGGTACGCGCGCAGGTCCTTCTCCACGGAACTCGTGAGTGGTCGCTCAGAATCCGCTAGGCGTCGCTCGATCACCGCGATACGCTCGAACACCAGCCCAACGTCCGCCAGAACCTGACCGCGGTTCGATTGACTTGGCAACGCCCACTCGTCGTAGTACAGCCGCAACGGGTCCACATCCCCGCGTCGGACCGCCTCCCGTACCGGAGCAGATATCTCGTTGGACAGCGGGGTGTGCAGATAGGTCCATTGCAGGACTTCATCCACCACCGCAACCCTCGGAACGGTCGG
>JAAEQG010000320.1 GCA_024231775.1 bacterium | reverse complement strand
GTGGGTTTCTCTCTTCGCGGCGGGAAGCTCAGGCCTCTTTGCGGGCACGGAGCCGCGTCCACTCTCTCGTGGGCTCGTTCCAAGGCGATAGTGCTTGGTTGCCGCTTGATGGCGGGCGACTCTTGGGAATACCCGGTGGTGTAATTGGTAACACACCAGGTTTTGGTCCTGGCGTTTCAGGTTCAAGTCCTGACCGGGTAGGTTGGCGGTTTCGGGTGGATTGACGGTTTGGGACGGGGGTGGCGAATGGTGCCGCCCTGATTCGCGGAGGAAGGCGGTACTTTGAGACAGGCAGCGGCGGTCATCCTGGCGGCGGGCAAGAGCACGCGGATGAAGAGCGAATCGCCCAAGGTGCTGCACGAGTTGTGCGGGCGGCCAATGCTGTCGTATGTCCTGGATGCGTGCCGCGGGGCAGGAGTCGAGCGCCTTCTGGTGGTGGTGGGCCACCGCCGTGAGCAGGTGATGCAAACCTACGCGGACGCTACGGACATCACCTGGGTGCATCAGGCGGAGCAGCACGGTACCGGCCACGCGGTGATGGTGTGTGCGGAGGCTCTGGCGGGTTTCTCGGGGCAGGTGCTGGTGATCGCGGGGGACATGCCGCTGATTCACGCTTCGACTCTGCGGACCCTGCTGGATGAGCACGAGCGCACCGACAGCGGTCTGGCGCTGGCGACCACGGTGCTGGAGAGGCCCGAGGGCTATGGGCGTATCGTGCGCGACGCCGGCGGTGAGCTGGTGGCCATCGTGGAGCACAAGGACTGCACGGCGGATCAGTTGGAGATTCACGAAGTGAATCCCAGCTACTACTGCTTTGACGGTCCGCAGTTGTTCCCGGCGTTGGATAAGTTGACGTCGGCTAACGAGCAGGGCGAGTATTACATCACGGACACCATCGCAGTGCTGCGGGACGCCGGGAAGAGGGTGAGCGCTATTGCCGCGGTCCCAGCGGAAGACGCGATGGGGATCAACTCGCGGGCTGACCTGGCTGAGGTGAACCGGGTGATGCAGGACCGCATTCAGCGTCGCTGGATGGCGGAGCGGGTTACGATTGTGGATCCGGTGACCACCTGGATCGAGGATCAGGCGGAACTGGGAGCGGAGACGGTGGTCTTTCCGTTCAGCTTCATTGGTACGGGTGCGCAGGTGGGAGACTCCTGTCGGATCGGTCCCCTGGGGCATGTAGCCCGGGGTGCGCGGGTGGCGGCGGGGACGGTTGTAGAACCGGCGACGAATCGTGGTCGCGAGGTTCTGGGTGGTCAGGGAGTGGTGGTCGGTCGTCGTGAGTCGGAGGAGTGACCGGATGATCGATGGGAGAAACCGCGAAGCACCGATCAAGGGTGAACTCACCATCTTCGGCGGGAGTTGCTCGCAGCAGTTGACCCAGGAGATATGCGCGTACCTGGGAACCCAACCGGGGGAGGTAACGCTGCAGGATTTTCCTGACGGCGAGACTTTTCTGAAGCTGGAGAGCGACGTTCGCGGGCGTGATTGCTTCGTGGTGCAGTCCACGTCTCCGCCGGTGAACGACAATCTGATGGAGCTGTTGATCTTCGTGGACACGCTTCGGCGAGCGTCGGCCAACCGGATCACCGCGGTGATTCCGTATTTTGGATACGCCCGACAAGATCGCAAAGCCGAGGGGCGCACCCCGATCACCGCCAAGCTGGTGAGCAACATGATCACTGCTGCGGGGGCGGATCGGGTGTTGGCGATCAATCTGCACGCCGATCAGATTCAGGGTTTCTTCGACATTCCGGTCGACCATTTGTCCGCCACGCGGGTGATCGCGGATCACTTCATGTCGCTGAAACTGGAGGATACCGTGCTGGTGTCCCCGGATGTGGGCAACATCAAGAAAGCTGACGAGTTCGCCCGGATCATGGGTAGCGAGATGGCGATCATCGACAAGCGCCGACAGACCGGCAGTGATATTCAGGCGGTGCGGATCATCGGAGACGTCGAGGGCAAGAACGTGGTGATCTTCGACGACATGATCGCCACGGCGGGGACGATCCACGGCGCCTCCCGACTGGTCAAGGCCCACGGTGCCAAAGCGGTATACGTGGGGGCTACTCATGGGATATTCTCTGGAAGTGCTTTGGAGCGGATCTCCGAGGCGGGTATCGAACATATTTGCGTGACCGACACGATCGAGGCGCGGGCCTCGATTCGCGAGGCTTTGCCCAACCTGGAGATCGTTTCGGTGGCGGCTATGCTCGGAGAAGCCATCCGGCGGATCCACCGTCATGAGTCGGTGAGTTCGCTGTTTAGTGTGGATGCAGAAGTATAGGCAGATGACGGGCCGCCGGGGCGGACCCTTCCAGAGCGAGTTCCCGCAGACGTGTGGGGCGGGGCTCGCCGGGACAGCGATGGAGAAGATTGAAGATGGAACAGATGGTACTTAAGGCGGAGCGTCGCGTTTCGTTGGGGACGCGACCGGCACGCCGGGTTCGTGAGGCGGGCAGGTTGCCCGCGGTGATCTACGGTCACGGGGAGGCTCCGGAAGCGATTTCGCTGGACACCCACGATGCGCTGCTCGAACTCCAGCATGGCGCCCGGGTGTTCACCGTGGCCCTGGAGGGCAAGCAGTCTCAGTATCTGGTGAAAGCCGTGCAGTATGACTACCTGGGCACGAACGCGGTGCATCTGGATCTGATGCGCGTCGACCTCAGCGAGAAGGTGCAGATCAAGATCGGGGTGGAGTTGCGCGGGATCCCGGCGGGCATCGCCGAGGGTGGCGTGCTGGACCACTCGTTGAACGAGATCGAGGTCGAGTGCCTGGTCACGCACATTCCGGAGACGATCGTAGCCAACGTCAAGCACCTTGGAGTTGGCGAGGCTTTGCTGGTGGGTGATCTCGAGCTTCCCGAGGGGGTGGAGGTGCTGACCGACCGCGAAGAGCGAATCGCCGCGGTGCGGGTGCTGGCGGAGGAAGCCCCTGCCGAGGAGGCCGAAGAGGAATCCGGGCAGCCTGAGGTTATCGGTCGGCCTAAGGAAGAGGGCGAAAGCCCGGCTTCGAGTGATTGAGACTTTGGGGCATGTTGGCGTTTGCAGCGTGCCGAACGCCGTGACGGTGAGACCTGTGGAAACGGATCGAGGCGGTGAAGCTGATCGTTGGCCTGGGAAACCCGGGGTCGAAATACGCGGACACGCGCCACAACGTGGGCTTCCGGGTCATCGACGCTCTGGCGGCGCGCTGGTCGATCGACACCAGCCAGGAGAAGTTCCACGCGTGGTTCGGCAAGGGCGTGGTGGGTTCGGAGGCGTGCGTGCTGCTCAAACCGACTACGTTCATGAACCGGAGCGGGCAGGCGGTGCAGGCGGTGGGTCGGTTCTATCAACTGGACTTCGCCGACGTGCTGGTGGTGGCGGACGATCTGGCGCTGGATCCCGGTCGGCTGCGGATGCGTCCTTCGGGGTCCGCGGGCAGTCATCGGGGCCTGCAAGACATCATCGACCGTATCGGAAGCGAGTCCTTCGCACGTTTGCGGATGGGCATTGGCGGAGCCGTGGGCGACGCGGCGAGCTACGTGTTGTCGCGTTTCTCGGCGGCGGAGGCTGGTCTGATCGACGAGGTCGTTGGTCGGGCGGCGAACGCGGTCGAGTGTTGGATCACCGATGGCGTAGAGGAGACGATGAACCGTTACAACGGGCTGGTATCCGATTGAATGGATCCGAGCCCGGGGCGGTTCCTGCACTTGACGGAGGTATGGACCATTGAGTTTAAGGCAGTATGAGGGCATGTTCCTGTTCGACTCAGCCTTCGCTACGGATTTCTCCAAGGCGGAAGCGGAGATCAAACGCATCCTGGATCGGGCGGAAGCGGAGATTGTCTTCTGCCGCAAGTGGGATGAGCGGCGTTTGGCTTATGATATCCGGGGAAGGCGACGAGGGACGTACGTGCTGACGTACTTCAATAGTCGCCCGGAAGCGATCACCGGTATCGAGCGAGATGTACAGCTGTCCGAGGGGCTGTTGCGCATCCTGGTGCTGCAGGCTGAGGGCGTAACCCCGGCGCACATGAACGAGTTTGCGCCGGAGAAACACGTGGAGGCCGCCCCTTCTGAAGATCGCCCCGCAGCCGCCCCGGCGGGCTCCCCCGAGAAGCCGAAGGCGGAGACGGCGGAAGCTGCTGAGCAGCCGAAGGTTGAGGCGGCGGACGCTCCGGAGCAGCCGAAGACTGAGGCGGCGGAAGCTACCGCAGCGAGCCCCCCTCCGGTGGAGAAGGACGCCGCGGTCGTATCTGCCACGGAAGCTGATGATGCCGGCAAGGACTCCGACCAGTAACCTGGAGGCGAGGGCAGAGCAATGGCCAACTACAACCGAGTGATTCTGGCGGGCAATCTGACTCGCGATCCCCAGATGTCCTACACGCCGTCGAACACGGCGGTATGCAAGTTTGGCATGGCGATCAATCGCACCTGGACCGATCGCCAGTCAAACACGAAGCGGGAGGAGACCTGCTTCGTGGATTGCACGGCCTTCGGCCGAACTGGGGAGACGATCAACCAGTACATGTCCAAAGGGCGTCCGTTGCTGGTGGAGGGTCGGCTGCACTATAGCCAATGGGAGGGGCAGGACGGCCAGAAGCGCAGCAAGCTGGAGGTGGTGATCGACAACTTCCAGTTCCTCGGTTCCGGAGGCGGGGGCGGGGGCGGTGGAGCACGGTCCCAGCCGGCTGGGGCTGCTGCCGGTGCGGGTGCGGGTGCTCCGCCGGTGCCCGCGGATGAGCCGCCGGGTGCGGATGCGGACGTTCCGTTCTAGTGTCCCGCCTGTTTTCTCGGGTTATCCGCGCCGTGTCCGTCAGGGAGCGGTCGCCTGCCAGGGAGCCGTCCGTCGTCTTTCCGCTCCCTTACGGTCGCGGCTCGGTTTTGGCGACACAGCCCCGCTGCGGCGGGTGCGGATTGACCGTGGAGTGAGCGTCTTGGGGACGGGTTCTCTCAGGGGCGCCGAGACGAAGAAGATGATGTCCTTCCGCCGGGTGAATCGGGTATCATGATGCCCGGTGGTGGACCTACAACGAAGGCGATTGAGGTCATACGATGAAGCTGCTGTTGACGAAAGACGTATCCAGGCTGGGCATAGTCGGTGACGTGGTGGAGGTCTCCGCCGGTTATGCCCGCAACTTCCTGTTGCCCAAGCGGCTGGCGACCGAGCCGACGGCTGCGAACATGCGGGCGCTGGCGGACGAGCGAGCCAAGGCGGAGGAGCGGCGTCGGTTGGCGCGGGAGGCGCTGGAGGCTCGAGCGGAGAAGCTGGCCGACGTGGAGGTGACCATCACCGCTCCGGCCAACGAGGAGGGCGCGCTGTACGGTTCGGTGGGTTCGCGCGAGATCGCCGCGGCGCTGGTCGAGGAGGGGCACGACGTGGATGCGGGGTCTATTGACCTGCGCACGCCGATTCGCCACCTGGACAACGTGCTGGTGGACGTGGTGCTCGCCGACGACATCTCCACGAAGGTGAAGGTCTGGGTGGTGCGCAGTGGCGCCACCGAGGGCGAAGACGGCGAGGAGTCGGGGGACGATGGCGACGTTGACTACGGCCAGTCCGCAGAGTGAAACCGAAGCAATACGTCTCCCGCCGCACAGCCAGGATGCGGAGATGGGCCTGCTGGGTTCGATGGCCCTCAACCGTGAGGCGATCGGCGCCGTATTGCCGGTTATAGGACGGGAGGAGGCGGAGTGGCTTTATCAACCCGGCCACCAGGTGCTCTTTGGGGTGCTAGTCGATCTCTACGACGCCGGCCACCCGATCGATCTGGTGGTGGTCAAGGAGGAGTTGAAGCGTCGCAATCTGCTGGAGCAGTCGGGAGGGGTCTCTTACCTCGTCCAACTTGCCGAGAGTGTACCGACCTGGACTAACGCAGAGTACTACGCGCGCATCGTGCGCGACAAGGGATTGCTCCGGGACCTGATTCGCTGCTCCGGCGAGATCAGCGCCAGCGCCTACGCCGAGGACGAGCAAGCTTCGGTTCTGCTGGACCAGGCGGAACAGCGTCTGTTCGAGGTGACCCAGCGTAGGGTGAGCGGTCGAGCGTCCGCCCTGCGCGACCTGCTCAAAGAGATCTACGCCAAGATCCGCCCGGGGGAGGGCAGCTATCTGACCGGTCTGCCGACCGGATACACCAAGCTGGACGATCTGACCAGCGGGTTTCAGCCGGGGGACTACATCATCATCGCCGGTCGCCCGTCGATGGGTAAGACTGCGCTGGGGCTGAACATCGCGGAGAACATGGCGATCGACGACCAGCGTCCGGTGGCGTTCTTTTCGCTGGAGATGAGTCGTCAGCAGCTTGCCCAGCGGGTGCTCTGTGGGCGCGGGCGGATCGATGCGCACAAGTTTCGCCGGGGGATGGTCTCGGAGGAGGAGAAGCAGCAGTTGGGGTTTGTGTGCGAAGAGCTGGCCGAAGTTCCGCTGTACATCGACGACACCCCGGGGATGAGCGTGCTGGAACTGCGGGCCAAGGCCCGCCGTCTGGCCCAGAAAAGCAATATCCAGGCGGTGTTTGTAGACTATCTGCAACTGATGCACGCCCCCGCCTACTCGGACAACCGTCAGCAGGAGATCTCCGCGATCAGCCGCGGTTTGAAAGCTCTCGGTCGCGAGTTGAACATTCCGATCATAACCATGGCCCAACTTAACCGCTCGGTGGAGGGGCGCGAGGGCCATAAGCCACGCATGAGCGATCTGCGGGAGTCCGGAGCCATCGAGCAGGACGCCGATGTCGTGCTGCTGCTCCATCGGGAGGAGTACTACAAGCGCGATGACCCGTCCGTGCAGAACAAGGCGGACCTGATTATCGCCAAGCAGCGCAACGGCCCCACCGACGACGTGCCGCTGATGTTCGATCGCCAATTCACCACCTTCAGGAATCTCTCGTTCGAGTCCGGGCCACCCGGTCCGCAGACCTACGCGGACGACGCCCCTTTCTAACGCAGTTGCTGAATTGGCGCTGGGGTGTGGGTTCTCCTTCTTCGGTTGGAGTCTCTTCGCGCACGATTCGCCCCCTCCGCCCCTGCCGGGGCGGGTGCGTTGGGCGGTTCGGTTTCCAGCGGTTTCGCTGCGCTTCACCCCTGGCTATAACCGCGCGCCCCTTCGGGGCGATACCCCCGGCTTTGGGGCGACTTCCCTTCGGGGTGATACCCCCGGCTTCGTGGCGACTTCTGGGCGACTTCCTTCGATGGCATCGACTGCCAAAGAGAGAAGAGCCCCTTGCCAAGACGGAACCGGCAGAACGTCGCTCCCGCCAGATCTGCCGACCTTTCGGGAGGAGAACCGCAATCTGAAGCGGTCTCGCCACCGACGCCTTGGTGGAGCGCATGGCAGTGGACGGGCAGCGGAGATCCGGGAGCACGGATCGAGAAGCACGGATCGACCGGGGCTGGCATTCTCCACACGTGGCCTTAGACTCTCCTTCCATGTCGTCGAACGAAGCAGGCCACCCGTCCGATCTGCCCTTTCTCAGTGCCGAACTCCCCGGCGCAGGCGGGGACATCAAGTGCTTCGACGATGACTTTCAGGTGGAGGAGATCCCCCTGTACGAACCTTCGGGGGAAGGTACGCATGTCTACCTCCGCATTGAGAAGCGCGGTTTGACCACCATCGCCGCTATCGAGCTCATCGCCGAGGCCTTGGGACGCAAGACGCGCGACATAGGCTACGCCGGACTCAAGGATGCCCACGCGGTCACCCGCCAGACGCTCAGCCTCGAACACGTTGATTCCGCGAGGGTGGAACAACTCGATTTGCCGCGGATTCGGATCCTGTCGGTCAATCGTCACCGCAACAAGCTCAAGCTGGGGCATCTGCTGGGTAATCGGTTTTCGATAAGGGTCCGCGGTGTCTGCCCGGAGGCGCTGGAGCGGGCCAGCCGGGTGATCGACCTGCTCAGGCGGCGCGGCGTACCCAACTACTTCGGACCGCAGCGCTTCGGTGCTCGAGGCGACAACGCCGACGTAGGCCGGGCGGTGTTGCGCGGTGACTTCACCGCGGCGGTCCACATACTGCTGGGCGGTCCACAACCCACCGACGGTCCCGATGTTCTGCGTGCGCGGGAGCTGTTCGACCAGGGCGAGTACGGTGCGGCGGCGAACGCGTGGCCGGGGGCGTTCCGCGACGCGATCCGCGCATGCCGAGCCATGGACCGTTCAAATGGCGATGTCCGGAGGGCTTGGTCCACGGTGAACCGCTCCCTGCAGCGGCTACTTGTCTCAGCGGAGCAGAGCCGCCTGTTCAACCAGGTGCTCAGTCAGCGTATCTCCGAGCTGGATCGCTTGCAGGAGGGTGATCTGGCTTGGAAGCACACCAACGGGGCGTGCTTCCGGGTGGAGGACGCCGCAGTCGAACAACCGCGCTGCGATGCCCAGGAAATATCTCCCACCGGGCCGCTCTTCGGCCCGCGGATGACGGAGGCAACCGGGGATCCCGGCCAACTCGAGGCGGACGTGCTAGCCCGCGCCGAGCTGGATCTCACTGCGTTCCGTCGAGTCGCGGGTATGCGCTTGGACGGAGCCCGGCGTCCCCTGCGGGTTCCGCTGACAGAGCCGAGCGTGGCGGAAGAGACGGACGGACATGGTCCGGGGCTGAGCCTGTCCTTCGCTCTGCCCGCCGGCAGCTATGCCACCTGCGTGACCCGCGAAATCTGCAAGTCCGAACGCCGCAGCGCTCCAGGCCCCGAGGCTGATCCAGGCTAGAGCCGGTGCCGCCTCCCGGGAAGATCGCCGCGGTTTGGCCAGGCCCGCTCCCTCACGGTCGCGGCTCGGCTCCGGAACCCTCTTGGCCCCAGACGGTGCTGGCGAAGCGCCGGTACCTTCCTGGACCGGCACTGGGGACTCCTGAAGGACCCTGCGAATCCGCCGGTGGACCGTTCCACGGGACTGAGGTATACCTGGACGAATCGGTTCAGAACTTCGCTGGAACGATTCCGGGTGGCGGACCGCAGCAACTGCGGATGGTGGATTGGCGGTTGTCCGTCCCCCACCCCGTTCGCCAGCCCTCCGGGCGGGCAAGACGATATGGGGCACCCCCGCGAGACGCCGACGACCTCTTGGGAAGCGGCACGGATACTGGAGGTATGAGGCTATGCTGACTTGTCCGCTGGTCTTCCAGCCGATCCTCAAGCCCAAGATCTGGGGAGGTCGTCGCCTCGAAACCCAACTGGGGAAGGAGCTTACGCCAGGCGAACTCGTCGGCGAATCGTGGGAGGTTGCGGACCTGGAGGACGACCAGTCAGTCGTCAGCTCCGGTCCTGCCCAGGGCAGGACCCTCGGTGACCTGGTTCGGGAGTGGGGCGTCGACCTCCTGGGCCAGGCGAAGCTTTTCGGTGGGCGGTTCCCCCTGCTGATCAAGTACCTCGACGCCAGAGAGAATCTGAGTGTCCAGGTCCACCCCGACGAGTCGATGGCTCGCCGACTCGGGGGCAGCGTCCGGGTCAAGGATGAGGCGTGGTTCGTCGTCGCCGTCTCCGGTGACGGCTGCATCTACCGAGGATTCAAGCCCGGGGTCACCCGAGAGGGGTTCACCGCGGCGATCGAGGCGGGGACTGTGGCCTCGACGTTGAATCGGATCGCGGTCAAGGCGGGACAGTGCTACATGCTTCCCAGCGGCACGGTGCACGCCCTCGGAGCCGGCGTACTCATCGCGGAGGTGCAGACGCCTTCCGATACGACCTACCGGGTCCACGACTGGGACCGAGTCGATCCGGGGACGGGCCAGGGGCGAACTCTGCACGTCGCTGAAGCGCTGGAGTGCGCCTCATTCCATCCGGTGGACCCCGCCACGGAGCAGCGCTCCCACGTCGGCGACGTCTGGACCACCGTCACCCGCCTGATCACCTGCGATTCGTTCACCATCGAGCGTGTGCGGATGACCGAGGGGCTGGAGCGGCCGCTTTCGCCGGGTCGTCTGGCGGTCTGGATGGTCCTTCAGGGGGAGGGGCGGATCGCCGGGCCAGCCGGCGCCGAACCTTGTCGTTTTGCCTTGGGAGACACGCTGTTGCTTCCGGCTGGGCTGGAGGATTCTCAACTGATCACCGATACGGATTGCACCTTTCTGGAAGTGACGATTCCTCAGGGATAACTACGCCGGCGCACCGGTTGGGTTTGTCGAATCTGGCACTATAATAGCCTGCGGCGCAGAGTATAGGGAATGGAATGTGTCCTTCGAGGTGATCCATGAGTGTAGGGGATGGCAGTCGTTGCGCGGAGGCGGCGACCTGGCTGCGGAACTCCCACATCGCCGTGTACGCGTTCATGAGCGTGTGCGCGCTGAGTGGGCTGGGCTATGTGTTTTACTCGGCGTTTGCCGGCGAGGTGTTGCAGGCGATCGCCGGGGTGCTGGTTACCATGAGTGGGGTGACGGTAGGGGTTCTGGCGCTGGCCGGCGTGCGCTTCGGGGCGCTGCTGGTCGCCCGAACTCAACGAGCGGAGCATCTTCTGGCCAGACTCGAAGCCGTGGAAGTCGCGATGGAGAATCGCTCCGCGGCGGATGGACGTCCTGAGGCAGGTCCCGAGGTAGTTCAGCGACTGGTCGGCGCTGCGCTACCCAACGATCAGTACCCGCGCCTGGTGCGCGGGGAATCGCCCACCAGGGGGGGCACTCCACCTCGTCCGGAGAGACCCCGTGAGCATGAGGGCGAACGCCAATGGCAATTGGCTTATCAGAACGGGGACATCGCCAGTTGCCGTCAAGCTCTGGAGCGCTTGCGGCCCGTTCTGGAGCCCCGCAGGATCGCCTCGATGGAGGACGGGCTTCGTGCCTTGAGTCGGGCCAAGGTGGAGCAACTGCGCGAGTCGTTCGCCCGTTCGGTTCGGGGGGAAGACTTCTCCGCCGCCTTGCACATCGGCGCGGAGATCACCGAGTTGTATCCCGAGAGTCCCCTGGATCGCCAGTTCCAGACGATCAGACCCCACCTGCTTCAGCGCGTAGCCCGGCAGCGCCGGGCAGAAACTCTGTCAGCCGTATAGCGGTTGCGCATGCCGGTCGGCCTCTTCCGGTCGACACGGATGGGCGGTCGGCGTGAAGATACGGATTGTGTCCGCTGGGCGGACGATCAAGGGATCCGCCCCACCACCGCACGATTGTTCGCGGACTCCGCGCTTAGCCACGTACGAAGTCAGTACGCCCGAGAGATGTGCGGCGGGTGGCATGGGCAAACTTGTTTGCCCGTGCGTCATCGGCGAGCTGCACGGGTAAGCAGAGCTTACCCATGCCACCCAACGAATCGAGTGGATCGCGAGGTTGAAACGCAGTGCGCATCACCCATACGACGCAACACCGGTTGCGGACCGCCTGTCGAACGGGCTGGGGCAAGCGCGCGAACTTACCAGAATGCGTATCAGTACGCCCGAGAGATGTGCGATTCCGGGTAGTAGAACCGGAGGATCTCCGCTGCCGTACGCCCTTGGCGCGCCTGGCCCTCCATGCCCCACTGGCACAGGCCCATCCCATGGCCGAAGCCCTTGCCGTTCTCGAAGACCACAGACTTGCCGTCGAAGCGAACATCGCAGTTGGCACTACGCATCAAGCGCCCCCCCACTGCCAGACGGAAGTTCTCCCCTCTCAACGTCAAGCTCCGGCCGGTAGTGCCCTCGAGGCGGACTTCCTGGATATGGCCGCCAGCAGATTCACGAGTGAGGTTCACGCTGCGCAGTCCGCCCAGCTTCTTCGCCTCTGAATAACGGCGGGCGATTCGCTCCATCGCCTCCTGGGCGGAGACCGATCGCGAACTCCAGCGATACGCTTCTCCCTTGGCGATGCGGCAGTAATCGCAGCGCACTCCACCGGCGAGCGGCGGTACGTCGTGTTGAGGATCGTCCCGCCCGGCGCTCTGGGTGCCCCCACCGCAGGCGGAGGAGAAGTAGGTGCAAAAGACGCGTTCTCCGGTCGGGGAAGACCAGGTACACACCAGGCCGCGTGTATCTCGGGCTGCAGCCACCGCCTGGCGATGCGCGGCGGTGTCCGCCATTCCCCCGTAGACCTGGGCGCCCTCGCCCGCGGTGAGATCGTAGCCGGCCTGCGCCCGGGTGCTCATCAGGTAAAGGCAATAGGTGCGGGTGACGATCGCCTGAGCGCGGAAGGCTTCGGTGTGGAAGTTCGCGTAGATCTCCGTGGGCAGAACGCCGGCTACGTAGGACTCCACGTCGACGACGTTGATGACCCTGACCGCCCCAGCGCCATCCGGAATCAAACGCAGCGTCCCCGCGTAGCGCCGGGTGGGCGACCACTCGTGCTCGGTTCGCCGAGACACCTCAATCAGGGCCGACGTGGTGGGGACCACCTCGACCCAACTCGTGTCCGCGGCTGCGTTTCCTGGGAGCGTACCCGGCCCGGCGCCCAGCGGAACCCAACGCCGCCCATCGCCTGAGGCGATCACCCGTCCACGGGGATCACGCACCTGGTAGCCACCCGCGGCCCGTATGCGAACGTCTTGGCGCGCAGTCGTCAGCAGAACGCGGACATCACGAATGCTGCGGTTTGAGTGAGCAGGTCGGATGGCGGATGGATGGGAACGTGCGGAGCATCCCTGACCGGCGAGAGCCAAGACGAGCGCAGCCGCCCAGCATCGCTTCCCCGTTCCATTCCACGCCCGCGGAACCAGGAAGCCGGCCATGTCAGACGCCCCCTTCCCCGAGGACCCGCACCGGTAGGCACGGTTGAAGGGTTAGGGAGACCCGCGAAGCCCGAGCCCCATTTCCACCAGGCGACGTTTGATCTCGACAAGGGAGGTCTGGCCGAAGTTCTTGATCGCCAACAGCTCAGCTTCGGTGAAGGCAGCCAACTCCCCTACCGTGGAAATGCCCAACCGCTGAAGACACTTTCGCGACCGGACCGATAGCTCGAGTTCGGCAACGGCCCGCTGCAGCACGGCTGGGTCACCATTGGTAATCGCCTTCGGCGTCGTAGGCGACAGTAGCGCGTCACCCGTCGTTTCCTCCTGCCGATGCCCCAGGGTCATCCCGGTGGTCGCCAGCATGGCCTTAATCTCGTTCAGGGAGGTCTCGCCGAAGTTCTTGTACGCAAGCAGCTCCTGCTCAGAGGTGGCCAGCAAATCACCCAGGGTGCGGATGTTCATTTGCTTGAGGCAGTTGCGACTACGTACGCTCAACTCGAAATCGCTGATGGGTGAATCGAGGACGGCGTCACGCTTCTCGCGGATCCGCTCCTGATCCTCGTCGTAGTACATGGTCAGCGAGGCTTCGAAGTCCTTGCGGAACATGCGGGCCCGCACATGGTTGGGGTACTGATCGAGTATGCACTCCACGCACACCAGGGCTTCCTCGTAGCGCCCGTGATCCTCGAACAGCACCGCCATGTTCATCAGGGCGTTCACGTGGACGGGAGACCCGTTCGTGCACCTCTCGTATAACTCGAGGGCCACTTCGTCATCCCCCTGGCGATCGCACACATAGGCCAGTCGAAAGAGAGCTTCGGTGTGCTCGGCATCCTGCTCCAGGGCTTGCTCGTACAACTCGCGGCAACGGGACCACTCCAGCCGTCGCTCCGCAAGATAACCGCGCAAATACAGATGGTCAGCCGAATCGGCCTGCTCGCCACCGAGCCCCTGCAACTCTCCCTCCGCCTCGTCCAGCCGACCGGCTCGGATCAACCCCGCCACGTGACCAAGTGCTTCGACCATGAACGTCTCACCTCACCAAACCCGACCCACTCCCTCGCCGCGCATCCGATAACGCATCGCCTGGCGGCGGGTAACCTGGGAAGTTTACTCGAACCAGCTAGCAATGCAAGCCGACGCCGTCCCCCCCCAACCGCTCGCCTACAGGACCAACTGCTCCTGCAAGTACTTCAGGCAGCCTTCCTTGGGGATGCGAATCTGGCTGGCGTCGTCACGGTTGCGCACGGTGACCGTGCCGTCCTCTTTGGTCTGGCCGTCGATGGTGAAGCAGAAGGGCGTGCCGGCTTCGTCCATTCGGGCGTAGCGCTTGCCGATCAACGGCTCAGCACCGGTTCTGCCAGTCCGGTTTCTTGCGGTCGTCCGACTTCAGCTTCCGTTCGACCTCCCGATCCCATTACGTCTCAGTGTGAAGTGCGCCTTGGGGTCACGCTCAAGGTCCTTGCGAAGCTGATGATCCAGAATACCCTGTTGGACCAAGCCGAGCAGGAGCTTCTTTGCCGAATCCCAGCTTCGCCCGGTCAGTCGTTGGACCTGACTCACGTTAATGGTCCCGTTCTCGGCGACAAAGTTTATCGCTCGGCGCGCATGCTCGTCCAGGGACTCGAAGATGGCTTCGCCAACAAGTGCGCTGGCTTCCGCGTCAATCCAGACCTTTCGCTGCTTGATGTTGTTCCGTAACGTCACACGAACGAGGTCGTGACTGATCCTGCGCTCAGAGAACTCCGGTTCCGGAAGTCTCAGCTCGTTCATCGTGTCACGCATGCGCCGGGTGCCCTCGCGCGCACACTTGACGAACTGCAGATAGAACATGGCGTCCATGAGAAAGGGGTTTCGCGGATCGTGGGTCTCGTAGATGTTCTCCGGCGAAACGATTCCGGGGAAGCCTCCCGGGCTCTCGACCTCCACGCGATCGTCGAATATCCTGACGAAGATATTCATATTCCTAAGCCCATAGGAGCGGTGGACGCATGCATTCACAAGTGCTTCGTACCACGCCGCTTTAGGGTACTCTGGTGCCGTGTAGAACTTCCCATCGCGGTCCAAGCGGCTGAACTCCCGAAGCTGCGATTCCACAACCAACTCTGCTTGACTGAGCAGACTCGGTACGCAACCCTCAATCCATGCATCCTTCACGGCGTTGAACTTCTCCCCAGTTCCCTCGTGCTCTCCGTCAAACCGGAGAACTCGGATCTTGCATCCCGGAACACGCCGCAATGGGTCCTTGGCAAAGAGCAGAACCCCAGCAAGATTCGCAACAAACTTGCCACCTTCACGTTGTCCGAGGTGTCGCAGTTCTAGCACCTCTTCAGTAGTAATGCGTTCCGCGTCAAGGTCTCTGCTCGCAAGGAACCTGGAGGTGAACTCCTTGACAAGACTGAGATCGAAATCGTCGGGAAACACGTACTGGGGGCAGGACTCCAGTTCGATCTCCACTTGGCCACGCGCGATTCGGAGCTCTTGCTTCTCCTCATCGCTCAGCCGGTTCTTGGAATCGCCACGGCGAATGTACGCCTCCCCCTTCGTGTTCTCCACCAGACGGTCGCTGCGGTACTCGACACGCATGGCCAGGACAAACTCCTCCCGCCCCTCCTTGGTTGTCACCGGAACAAGTTTGGTGTCGTATCGGACATCCGGACAATGGATATCCCCGCACCTTTCCAGCCTGTTGAGGTGGGCCTGACTAAGCTGTCCACATCCGGTGAATCGCCCGTCATCCTCCACACCAACGACGATGATTCCCCCTTCTGGCGGCGTATTGGCAAACATCACGATCCAGTCTGCCAGCGCAGGTGCGTGAATTCGCGCCGACTTCCTCTCGAAGCGGCGATCCTCGGCTAGATTCTCCAGCAGTAACTGACTCGCGCGTGCGAAGATCTCCTCAACGTTGAGCAACTGGGGCAGTTTGTGCTCAAAAAGAGATAGCTGATGGGGATCCGGCTTGTTCCGAAACCTAGCGGCCATGGTGCTCAAATCGTATCAGATCAACAGTTTGTCCTGCAAGTACTTCATACACCCTTCCTTGGGGATGCGAATCTGGGAGGCGTCGTCACGGTTGCGCACGGTGACCGTGCCGTCTTCCTTGGTCTGGCCGTCGATGGTGAAGCAGAAGGGCGTGCCGGCTTCGTCCATGCGGGCGTAGCGCTTGCCGATCGACTGCTTGGGGTCGTACTGGCACGAGTAGGTCTTGCTGATCTCACGGTAGATCGGCTCTGCCAGCTCGGGCATTCCGTCCTTGGCTACCAGCGGGAACACCGCCGCCTTCACCGGGGCCAGCCGCGGATGGAACTTCATGAACTCCTTGCTGGCCCGGGACTCGTCGTAGTGGTAGGCCTCGGTGATGAACGCCAGCACACTGCGATCGACCCCGCCGGACGGCTCGATCACGTAGGGGACGAAGCGTTCCTTGCGCTGATCGTCGAAGTAGGACAGGTCCTTACCGCTCTTGTCGATGTGGGCTTTGAGGTCGAAGTCGGTGCGGTTGGCGACGCCCTCCAGCTCGCTGAGGCCGAAGGGGAAGTCATACTCGACATCCGCACAGCCCTTCGCATAGTGGGCCAGCTCGTCGCCCTCATGATTGCGCAGCCGAAGCTTGTCGCTCTTAAGCCCCAACCCGACGTACCACTGATAGCGCAGGTCCCGCCAGAACTCGTACCACTTCTCCGCCTCGGACGGATGGCAGAAGAACTCGATCTCGTACTGCTCGAACTCGCGCGAACGGAAGGTGTAGTTCCGCGGGTTGATCTCGTTGCGAAAGCTCTTGCCGATCTGAGCAATCCCCAAAGGCAGCTTCACCCGCGACGAATCGATGACGTTCTTGAAGTTGACGAAGATGCCCTGGGCCGTTTCGGGGCGCAAGTAGGTCTTGTTCTCCTCGTCTCGTATTGCGCCAGGATAGGTATCCAGCATCAGATTGAATTGTCTTGGCTGAGTGAGATTGCCTGGCTTCTGCGTGAACGGGCTCGGGATGCTCCCCGGACGTTCGGTGAGCACCTCAATAGGAACAGGCTTGATCGCCCATGCTTCCTTTCGACGGTTAGCCCGTTTGTTCTCGACCACCACAGCCGCCGTCCCGCTCCCGGTATCGAAGAGATCTTCGAACTCGCCGCCAAGTGGGACGAGCTTCTGTGACTTGCAGACACTCCCTATGAACAGCTCGGTTGCCTCCCCTACAGTTGCCGCGACCATGCTCAGATTCGGTGGGTATGCGTCTAGATTCAAGATCGCGGCGACGTTGACCTCCTGCCAAGCGTCTTCGTGCTCAACTTCGTCCTTTACCCTCCATGCACCCCAGAGATGGTCTGCGCGAAAGCGCTGCTTCGTTTCCTTGTCATCTACCATCGGGTCATTGAAGCCGCCGACGTGGCCGGAGGCTTCCCAGACCTTGGGGTTCATGATGATCGAGCAGTCCAGGCCCACCATCTGATACGCAGCCCCGTCAGGTCCGGGCGGTGGGTTGCGGACCATGTCCATCCACCAGGCGTCTTTAACGTTGCGTTTAAGCTCGGTGCCCAGCGGGCCGTAGTCCCAGAAACCGCCGATCCCACCGTAGATCTCGCTGGATTGAAAGATGAAGCCGCGCCGCTTACACAGGGCGACGATTTTGTCCATAAGTGCCGGTTCGTTTGCCATGAATCACCTTCGCTGGAGCTGAGCACGTGCTGTTATCGTAACCCGCCGCGATCATCCGGCCGGCGGGGACGCCAGCCGCTACATATCGGCTCATACCCGGACGCTGAGTAGCTGCGCTGTAGTGCGGCTCGCGGCGGCGGGAACGCGGTTTTCTACCACAATCTCGGCCTGGCCACAAAGCGGCTGGGGCAGGGAAAGGCCATCGCCATAAGTACGCATCTCGAAAGGAGTTGGGACGCATTCGCTGCAGCCTCAGCTCCACCCGCGGTGCGGACGGCCTGCTACCACGCACGACCAGCACAGTTTACCTATTCTGCCAATGTCGCCGTTTCCACCCTAACTCCTGTTTAGACAATATGTTAGGCTGACCAATAATCCACGGAGGTCGCGGCATGGGCTGGTGGTCTGCTTGCAGCTTAGTCTCTCATCACTCCTTAGGAGGAGTGGGGAGGAGGCTAGGATGTCGCCCTATATGTACGCCGCGAGCGAGGTGTACTGGTTCTTTCGCCGCAAGGTGAAGATCGGTTTTCTTACCCTGCTGGTCTACGCAGCGCTCTGTTGATCAAGGATCATCTCTCTGGTGGTCCGCGCCTTGTCCTTCCCCCACCTCGAGATCCGCCTGTCGGGCGGATCAACGAGATGGGCCACCCGGCACCTGCACGCGCCGATACACCATCCGGTTATCCATATCGGTCTGACGCTTCCGTCCTGTAGCTTACTGGTTCTGCGCGCATATCGTTCTGGGTCCGGTTTTGTGCCGCGGAAGATACGCCTATCATCCCGGGCGGAAGGTGGGTGACCTTCGGCAGGACGGACCGGGTGGCGTGGACAGTGAGGGCGTGTTGCGTGTTGAACGGGCTGGCGGACGTTCCGGTGCTGGTGTGGGTGGTGGCGGTGGCGGCGCTGCTGGCAGGTGGGCGGTACGCGCAGTTGTGGTGGCAGTGCCGCGCACATCGTCCCGCCGAGGCGAGCATCACTCGCAGCTTGGGCAAGCTCTACGATGGGCTGGCGAAGTACGCGCGATTTCACGATGATGGGTTTCCGGATTCGTTCGAGGGTGAGGAGTGGGCGTTGGCGCATGCGTTCACCGTCCGAGGTCTGCCGCGTTGGGGCGTCGATGATCGTCTGGTGCTGGCTTACGACCGCGAAGCGCGCCATCGGCTGATCGATTTTCCATGCGTGCGGCGCGGTCGGGCAGTGCTGCTGGCGACGGGGAAGGTTGTTGTGGTGTCTGAAGAACAGTTCGAGCAGTTGCTGCGGGCGGATGATCGGTTGCGCGACTCGCTTGGACTGGAGTCCCTGGGGGTGTGAATCTACGTCGCCTGCGGTCCGCTTCCTTACGGGCGCGGCTCGGTCGGTGAAACAGTTCGCCCGTTCCGTACCTCTGGAAGAGATGGGAGACCCAGCGCTCGGGGGGAAGGGCTCTTGAGCTTTGGAGCAAGCTTATGGAATCTGAAGAATCCCAGAAGCGCGTGTGCCGGTGCTGCAACCGAACGTACGACTACCCGATCAAGAAGAGCCTGGCGACACGGTTCTACTGCGCTACATGCAGCCAACTCGACAAGGATTCGCGGGGGCTATTCGAGGGTTTTAATAAGCGCTTACGAAAGATGGGGGCTGAGCTGGAGAAGGTCCAGCAGAAGCTGGTACAGCGAGACGCAGAATGAGTGAGGACCTGCCTCATCGCCGAGATTTCTTCCGCGAGGCTCTGGCGGGGATAGTCAAGCCGCTGGCGGAGTGCTTCCAGGAGGGGAGCGAGCCACCGCCGGATCGGTTGTTCCTGCGTCCACCGGGGGCGATAGACGAGGGTCGCTTCCTGGACACGTGCTATCGGTGCGCCTCGTGCGTCGAGGTCTGTCCTGCCAAGGCGATCTCCTTGCGCCACGTCCCGAGCCATCCCGCGGATGGGACTCCGGGCATTGACCCGGACCTCGCGGCGTGCGTGGTGTGCGATGGGCTCAAGTGTACGCACGCATGCCCGAGCGGAGCCCTGGTACCGCTCAAGCGGGCCTACGAGATCGACATGGGGCTGGCGATGGTGTCGGCGGAACGCTGCCTCCGCGCCCAGGGCGAAGCCTGCACCGAATGCGTGGACAAATGCCCGATCGGCGCGGCGGCGATTCGCATCGCCAACGACGGGCCGCCAAACGTATCCGCCAGCGCCTGCATCGGGTGCGGCGTATGCCAGCTTCATTGCCCCACGCAGCCGAAGGCGGTGGTGGTGGAACTGGTTTGATCGGGGACGCCAGCCGACTCGGACCAGATCCGGTTCAATTGTGCCGATTGGCCGATTCCCGATCATCTTATTTCTCGCGTTCGAGTGGCCGCGCGGACTGAAGTCCGCGGCTCGTTGATCGGCACAGTCATCCCGGACCTGGTATGACACCCTACTCAGGCGCCGGCCAACTCCAGTCGCGGACCTTGATCAACAAGTCGCGGGCGGTCAGGTCGAACTGTAGCGGGGTGATGGTGACATACTGGTTGAGCAGGTCGCTGAGGTCGGTTTCTTCGTCCGGGCTGACCGGGCCAAACGCACCCTGAAGCCAATACTGAGTGGCGCCGTCAGGTCCTTCATGAGCGGCGTAGCTGTCGTCCATGGTCTGGATGGACTGGGGTACGACGCGGACACCGTGGGGGGCGCCGCGGCTGAAATTCGGAATATTCATGTTAAGCAGCATTCCCGGAGCGATGCCCTCGGCGATCATGGATTGAATCAGACGAGCGGCTACTCGAGCAGCCCGGGCGAAATCGAGTTCCTCGCCGCGTTCGAGCGAGACCGCGACCGAAGGTATGCCCATCAGCGCCCCTTCCGCCGCCGCGGCGACGGTGCCCGAATAGAGCACGTTGATGCCCACGTTGGCTCCGTCGTTGATCCCCGAGACGACCAGGTCCACCGGCTCGGCGATGAGCGTTTTGAGGGCCAGTTTGACGCAATCCACCGGCCGACCCGCAACCGCGTACCCGTTGAACTCATTGTGTACGTGGAGCTTCTGCACCCCGAGGGGGGCGTTGATGGTGATCGCGTGGGCGGAGGCGGATTGGACCGAGTCCGGGGCGACCACGGACACGCGACCCAGGTTTACCAGTTCCCGGTACATCGCCGCCAGCCCCGGAGCGGTGATCCCATCGTCGTTGGTCAGGAGTATGTGCATGGGACCATTGTAGACGCTCGGCGACGCCCTGGCGATGGTTGAATGAACAGCCGTACATCACCGCGAGGCACCTTGCAGCGGAGAGGTCGTGGACGGTCGCGCGACCGCGCAGGGCTCGCCGTTGCCCGCTCCCTTACGGTCGCGGCTCGGTTCACCCATCGACTCAGGTGTGGGCCTGCACTACTCTCGGGTGGCGGTCAGGATTAGATCGACGGACGCCTGCGGGTCGAACGGCGTTTGGTCGTATGCGCCGAACGTCTGATCGACGCGCAGGCCGGCGTCGGCGCACCAGGCCCTGAGCTCATCCGGGGTGATCGGGTAGAGCCGACCGCCGCCGGCTTCGTGGCGCCAGGTGTCCTGCTTGTAGAGGGTCACGTTGGCGATGTCGACGCCGTCCTCGACGAAGTGAAACAACCGCGCCGAGACGTACTCCACGCCGTCATGGACCACCACGCGCGGGCCGCGCACGCACGGCGACTCCGCACGCATCGGCGGGAAGTTCAGGATCTGTACGAAAAGTCGGCCGCCGGGGCGAATGGCCTGCGCAAAACGCGCCACCGCCCGACTGGCTGACGCTGCATCGGTGCAGGTCGCCAGGGCGTTGCCCAGGCAGAATATCCCGTCGAACGGACCGGGGGCACTCTGGGGGATGTCGTCGAACGTCCCGGCGACACACTTCACGTCCGCGCCGATGCTCCGGGCGTGCTCGCGGGCAATGGTCAGCATCGCGTCATCGGGGTCCAGACCGGTCATCGCGTATCCCCGGCGGGCCAGCTCCGCCGTCTGCCGACCGGTACCACACCCGGCGTCGAGCAGACCAAGGTCGCCGGGCGGACCGAAGACCTCCCCCAGCAAGGGAATCTCCCGGGCCAGTCGAGCAGCCCAGTTGATACTCAGGTCATACCACTCGGCGGAGTGGAAGAACGTGTTCGGTCTGTTCTTGGGCATGTTCAGGGCACCTTCACTTGTGATCCGCGGACAAGCCCTTCTCGCCGGGCCGTCCTCTCCGCTGAAGTTGGTTTTCGATCCAACGCATGCGACCCGTCGCTTGCGCTCCGGGCTCTGACACATCGCGCTGAATCAGAACACCCGCTGCGAGTCGAGCAGGATACAGATCGGGCCGTCGTTCACGCTGCTTACTTCCATGTAGGCCCGGAACACGCCCCTCTGCACAGAGATCCCGGTCGCGGTCAGGTCGTCACAAAAACGATCGTACATCGCCTCAGCCAGCTCGGGCCTGGCGGCGTGGGAGTAGGATGGGCGGCGTCCCTTGCGGGCGTCGCCGCGAACGGAGAACGCGCTAACCACCAGCGCCGCTCCGCCAGCCTCACCCACGTCGTGGTTCATCTTTCCTTCGGCGTCGGGGAAGATGCGCAGACGGCGGACCTTGTCCACCAGGTATGTCAAATCCGCGTCCGTGTCTCCCTCGTCCACCGCCAGGTACACCAGGACGCCCGGACCCATCGCCCCGCACGGCTCGCTCTCGGCGATCACCGCAGCCGACAAGACTCGTTGCACCACGGCCCGCATGATTATACCCGATCTCCATCGCGCAGGGTCTGATCGTAATGGTCCAGCATCCTCCGGGCGTGACCGATCACCAACTCGCACAGCTCCGGCGGGTCGAGCACGACGGCCTGATCGCCATAGCCCAGTACCCACCACGATATCTCGTTGAGCCCGTCAACGTGAACCTCGAAGATCAGCGAGCCGTCGTCCAGCCGTTGCGTGGTCTGGGTCTTGTGCCACACCACTTCCTCGACATTGCCCGCAACCTTGGGCAGGAACTTGATGCGCACGTGGTGGCGCAGTTCGCCGCGGATCATCTGCCATGCATTGCCGAAGTAGGCGTCCAGGGTGAAGTCGGAGTCGGGCGTGAAGTGGCGATCCTCCTCACGAATCCGCTCGATGCGCTCGAGCTTGAACGTGCGGACCATCTCGAACTGCTCGGCGTACCCGATCACATACCAACCGCGCCGGATAAACAACAATCGGTACGGCCGGAGGGCCACCTGGATCCGCTTGTCGTCGAGGTAGGAGTCGTAGGTGATGCTCACGCAGCGACGATCCTTGACGCAGCGCTGC
>JAAEQG010000319.1 GCA_024231775.1 bacterium | reverse complement strand
TCTATCACATCAACTCCTCACACCGCCAATTCCGCATTCAACTCGGCCAGCAAAACAGTCAACTCCTCCCCAAACAACTCCCGCGCAGCGACCATCCCCCCTCGATCTCGAAGCTGCCCATACTGAAAATCCAACACCGTCGCGCTCAAATTGAGCGCAATCGTCTCGGCGATGCGGTCGAACCACCAACGCTGCTGCCCGCTAAAGGCGCGACCGTCCGCCTCCTGGGCCGCGAGCCAGTCCTGGTAGCGCTGCTGGACGTGCTCCGGGTAGGGGATCAACTCGTCGTCGAGTTGCAGAGCGTGGCGGACGAGGGAGACAATGTCGGTGAGCGTGCGCGTGGTACGGACGCCACGGACCTTGTCCTGCTCAAGCTGGGCGTAGGCTTGCCAGAGAGACTCGGTGGTCCAGGCGTGGGGCGGCATCTGGATGCGGTCCCGCAGTTCTTCGATCTGCCGGAGGGTGAGGGATTGGCGCCGGTAGGGCTGGCTAAATAAGAGTTGCAGCGCCGTGATCTCGTCGCGGTTTTGTTCCAGGAACTCGCGGAATGACGTGACCGTCTGTTGGGCCTGGTCGGTCGTAAAAGCCGCTTCGATGACGGTATCTTTGCTGACGGTGTCTATGGTCATTTCGGTGCGCTGCTTGATGTTTTGCAACTTTTTGCGGAGGTCGGGATCGTTAAAGGGATCGGCGGCCTCGGCCATCAACTGCGCGCTTGCGGTGGCAATGTGTTCGGGCGTCGTCGCCGCGCCTGGCCCTCCGGCGAGGGTCTGCGCCCGGGTTTGGATCACGTCGGCGTTCACAGCGTCGAGCAGACCGGCAGCCAGGTGGCGGGGGGATTTGCCGCCGGTGAGGGTTTCGACCTCGGTGCGTTCGTTCTCGGTAAGGAAGGGGGCCAATCGAGAAAGGCGCACGGCGAGCGATTCAAAATCGTCCTCGGTCGCTGCGCCCCAGGCAAAACGCTCGAGGAGCTTGCTCATAGAGAGGGAGCGGTTGCGGTCGAGCGTG
>JAAEQG010000318.1 GCA_024231775.1 bacterium | reverse complement strand
CGGACACGGGCTATCCTCTGATCAACGACAGCCCGGTGGGTGACCCCGATAACCCCGCGCCAGCCGTCCCGACCTCGACTATGCTGGTGGATCGGGTGGACTATGGCCGGGGCGGTCGCAGCGGCCACACGGACAAATGGGGCTACTGGGTGGACGAGACCGACGGCATCAGCCGCACTACGGTCTATGAGCGTGACGCGGCAGGCCAGGTCACTCTCAAGACCTTGCCAAACGGCGATTGTGTGGCCTATACTTACGACCTCTGGGGCAACGTGCTGACCAGGGAACGCCTGGCGGCGGAGCAGTGCACCGTATCTCTCACGCAGCGTAGGGCAGCGACTGCTCCGACGCAGGGACAACTGTGGACCTATAGCTACGAACCTCGCTTTGACCAGGTCAAGACCGCGACTGACCCGCTTGGGCGTACCACCGCCTACGTCTATGATTATGAGGAGGACGTGGGGCAGGCGGGCAATCTGATCCGGGTCGAATATCCCCCGGTGGTGGACGGAAGCCTCGTCGTGACGCCCACCGTCCACTATGGCTACAATGCCTGGGGCTTGCCGGAAATCGAGACCGATGAACGCGGCACGGTCACCCGATACACCTATACCCAAGGCACGCCGGACGAGGCCAGCGATGGG
>JAAEQG010000317.1 GCA_024231775.1 bacterium | reverse complement strand
TCGCGATGGGTGCGCGCGCGCAGAATTCGCCCATCCACCTGCACTGTCACGGGCACGGAGCGGTCAACGTAGATGTGCAGCCCGTCCGACGTGCGCTCGCCCAACCCCGGACGGACGCCGTCGGCCACGTAGAGTGTCAGCCCGGCCCGACGCAACGCCTCCCCAACGGTAGGGGCGGTGGTGTGAATCGTCTCCAGCCGGTCGCCGTCGTGCAGGGTAAAAGGGATTGCGCGGCGAAGCGTGATGCGAACAGGTTCGAGAGCGGTCCGCCCGGCACTCGCCGAGGTGAATTCTCCTGTGACCTCTATCTCATCGTGCGGCAGCAGTGACAGTTTCGCCTCATCCAGCACCGCCTCGACCGATGCGGCGTGGGTGCGGAGCAGGACGTCGTGTCCGTCGGCGCTGATGTGCACGGGACGCGCCCGCCGCACCTCCACGGTCAACTCTGGCTCCAAGGCCGTATCCAACGCCGGGGTGACAATATCTTCCGCGTAAAGAAAAAGGCCAATGTCCATCAGCAATGCGGCGACGGTATTTTGATGAGTGTGCAACTGCTGCGGTTGCCCGTCTATCACCAACGAAACCGGCGTCAGCGTGGTCTGATAACCGGCCGCCAGGGTGCTGACGACGAGTATCAAGGCCACGATAGCCTTGATACTCTGTGTCAAATATATACGCCTGGATGGAACAGTCGCCGTCGTCTCCATAACCCACCGACACACGGAAAGCGGCGCTAGTTCCGCCGCCTTCTGCATACTTATAATGGTCGTGCACCCCTCTTCGAATCGCACCCCCTCGCCTTACCGCGATTAATCAGCTCCGACCAGGTACCCCTGCGGCGCCCAGAAGGGACTCCTTACCGCTGCTTCCTCCCGGACCTGACGGGATTCGAAGGCTTCTGC
>JAAEQG010000316.1 GCA_024231775.1 bacterium | reverse complement strand
GCTAATCACGGGCATGCACGCCTGTTCCCTGGGCATCCACAACCACCGCAGCAAGGTGCGCGTGCCCGAGGCGTTCCGACTGTATCCCGAGTATCTCCGCGACGCGGGTTACTACTGCACCAACAACTCGAAGACCGACTACAACATCGTCCGCAATGGTCGCCAAGCCTGGGACGCGAGCAGCAACAAGGCACACTACAGGAATCGGCCCGCCGGACAGCCGTTCTTCGCCATATTCAATATCGGCTTCAGCCACGAGGGACAACTCACAGAACAAGGGGTGAGTCGCCGCCGGAAGCAAGGCGTCTTGCCCCCTAAGCCACGGGTCGCGCCCGAGAAGGCGCCGTTACCACCCTATCACGCCGACACACCGGTTGTTCGTCGGGACTGGTCGGTCTACTACGACAACATGACGCTCATGGACGAACAGGTCGGGCGTCTGCTCAAGGAATTGAATGAGAGTGGGATGGCCGATGACACCATCGTATTCTACTATGCCGACCACGGCGGAGCGCTGCCGCGCGGTAAGCGCAACATCCACGACTCCGGCACGCGCGTCCCGCTGATCGTCCGCTTCCCCAAGAAATGGGCGCATCTGGCGCCCGCCCGACCCGGTCGATGGATCGAGGACCCGGTCGGCTTCGTCGATTTGCCCCCCACCGTGTTCAGTCTGGCGGGGACACCGATCCCCAAGCACTTCGAAGGCCATGCCTTTCTGGGCCAGCAGGCCGGGACGCCGCGCGATCATGTGTTCCTCTTCCGAGGACGCATGGACGAACGTTACGACACGGTCCGAGCGATCCGAACCCGTCGGTACCGGTATGTCCGAAACTACAGCCCGCACCGTCCCTGGGGACAGCACTACTCCTATCCGTTCCGCGTGATGCCCAGCATGGACTCCTGGTATCAGGCGTATCGCCAGGGCCAGTGCAATCCCGTCCAGGCGCGGTACTGGCAGGCCAAGCCCTCCGAGGAGCTTTACGATATC
>JAAEQG010000315.1 GCA_024231775.1 bacterium | reverse complement strand
GGCAGGCTCGTGCGGACTCGCCGTCCCCAGTTGCGAATAGGCACCAGTCCGGTTTCGGCGGTTGTTCCGCGCCCAGGGCGTCCACGGCGTCGGCGTAGGGCACGGTCAGGTAGCTGCCCGGCGAGAGGGAAAACGCTCCCAGGCAACTGTTTTCGTTCTCCTGGTTGAGCCAATAGCAGCCGTCAGGAGCGCCGTCGGCCCCGATGCTGGCTCCGATGGCGGTGATTCGCTGCGGGTCCACGCCGTCGAGTCCCTGCGCTGTTTTCATCGCCGCCTGTGCGTCCAACAGCCAGCCCTCTGGCTCGAAGGAGCTACAGCCGCCCTCGCAGCCCCGGAAGGTAAAGGTAAAGAGGGCGAACGATTGCTCTGCTGGCATTTCGGGGAACCAGGCCGGATCGAGCCAGGGCGCGTTCTCCGGGTTGGGGGACTGGCCTCCCAGGCCGCGGTTCTGCAGCCAGTAGGCGATTTCGACCCAGTCGCCCTGGTCTCCGGGCGCCCAGTGCATGAGCACGATCGTCGGCGCGGGGTTGACGGCCGCCGGATAGTATGTGCCCAGGTGGCTCTGTCCATCCTCGGCCCGAAACTCGATTTCTTGCGCTTTAGGGGGCAACGGTTCGAGGGCCGGTTCTTTGGTGGGGGGTGGGGGTTCTGTGGGCGCTTCTGT
>JAAEQG010000314.1 GCA_024231775.1 bacterium | reverse complement strand
CGTCCAGCGTGGTCTGGCGCACCCGTTCCAGCAGTTGGAGAAAGGTGGGGTCGCCGGACAGGTCCGCGCGCAGCGGCAGGACGTTGACGAAAAAGCCGATCAGTGGCTCAGTCTCGGCGCGGTCACGGTTGGCAATTGGCGAGCCGACGAGGATGTCTTGCCGACCGCTGTAACGGGAAAGCAGCGCTGCGCAGGCGGCGTACAAGGTCATGAATTGGCTAGCGCCTGTTCGCTGGCCCAGGGCCTTGACTTGTTCCGCCGCGTGCTGCCCAATCTCGAACTGTGCGACACTGCCCGCAAAGGTCTGCACCGCCGGGCGTGGGTGGTCGGTGGGCAGTTCCAACGTCTCTGCGCCTGCGAGTTGCTGCTTCCAATAGTCGATCCGCTTTTCCAGCACTTTGCCGGACAGCCACTCGCGCTGCCAGTGCCCAAAGTCCGCGTACTGGACTGCCAGTTCGGGCAGGGGGGAGGGCTTGCCGCTGGAGAATGCCGCGTACAGCGCGCCGAGTTCGCGGACGAACACGCCCAATGACCATTCGTCGGAGACGATGTGGTGCATTGTGACCAGCAGGACGTGTTCGTCTGCGCTCGAACGCAGCAGGCGGGCGCGGAGCAGGGGACCAACGGCCAGATCGAACGGACGTCGCGTTTCCTCGCTCGCCAGACGGGTGATCGCGGCGGCCCGCTCGTCGTCCGGCAGATTTTCCAAATTCACCAGCGGCAGGCACAAGGCCAGGGTTGGCGCTATCTTTTGCACCGGGCGGCCGTCCACCGCGCCAAACGTCGTCCGCAAGGCTTCGTGGCGGCGGATGATCTCGTTGATCGCTCGTTCGAGGGCGCTTGGGTCGATGGGGCTGCTGAGGTGCATCGCCGTCGGGAGGT
>JAAEQG010000313.1 GCA_024231775.1 bacterium | reverse complement strand
CGCGACAAATATTGCGATTCCGTGAAACCGCAACGGTTGGCGATCTGCTTGATCGGCAAATCCGTGACGATCAGGAGTTCCTTGACCTGTTCGATCTGAACGCGGAGTATCTCCTGATGGATCGTCCGGCCCAGGACCTCCTTCAGCCGGGGCTCCAGCCGTGAGCGGGAGACTCGTACGTGCTCGAGCACGTCGGCAACCTGGATACGGTCGCAGGCTCGTTCCCGAATGAATCGCACCGCCCGGATCACTACCTGATCTTCAGTCGCCAGCACGTCGGTGGACTGCCTGGTGACCACGCCTCGTGGAGGGAGCGAGATCTGCGGCGAGGATATCACGCCACCGGCCATCATCCGGTCCAGGAGTTTGGCCGCTTCGTAGCCCATCCGGTCGGGTGCGAGGTCGACACTGGTAAGCTGCGGAACGGAGAGATTGCAGAGGTAGTCGTCGTTATCCACGCCAACGACCGCCACTTCATCGGGCACCATCAGACCCGCCCGGTGGCAGGCGTCGAGCACTTGCAGTCCTCGATCGTCGTTACATGCCATCACCCCGACCGGCTTGGCCAGCGAGCCGAGCCACTCGGCAATCTCGTTCTGCTCCAGCGTCCAGGTGTCGCCACGACGCCGCGTGCGTCGCGCATCGAATACGCTCTGCTGGAATCCGGCCTCTTCGATCAGTTGCACGAACCACTCACGACGCTCGTCCATGGGCGGGTACTCGCCTTTGGGGAGGCCACAGAAGGCGAAGTGTTGGAAGCCCCGTTCCAGCAGGTGCCCAACGGCCAGTTCCGTTACCGCACGGTTGTCCGCGCCGATCGATGGCAGTCCTAGGTCGGGGATCAGCCTGCGGAGTTCCACAACGGGCACACCGGTCTGGACAACCGCCGCGGCCATCCGCCGATCATTGATGCGGGCAAGGATTCCGTCGCCATTCCAGTCCTTTAGCCAGGGCGGCGGCGGATCGTCCAGGCCCTGCGGCTTGAAGTAGAGTGACCAGCGGCCCTGCTCATGGTTGTATCGCGATACGCCGCGCAGCAACCCCCGCCCGTATGCTCGCGACGTCTCGATCAGCAGGGCCACGTGCTTCAGCTTCGACACTCGAAAAGCTCCCGACAAATGTAATAGTTCAGATGGGCCGGCCCCGCTTGGCGCCACTATAACTACCGTACACTCCGGCGAAGACCAAGGGCAACGGAAAGTCCACAAAATAGGTCGGATATTCCACGCCTTTTCTCTGGACTCCGTTGGCGCGAGCACACTATATTGGATGCATTGGTCGGCTTCGCCACCATTCGTGGTATTCGGAAGTGTATACCGCTAGCGGTGAACAGTTGCGTTTTTTCCAGGAGACCGAAAAATGAGACTACTGAAGACTCTCGGCGTGTTGCTCGGCGTAGGCTTGGTGCTTGCGATCTCTCCCGCCCGGGATTGCGCGGCGGCGGTCGTCTCGATCGTGGAGAACTTCGACTTGGCCGAGGAGAGTGGGCTGCATTCGGCGCTGGAAGATGCCAATAGTGCATTCACGTTCGTCGACGACAACGCCAAGCCCACGGGCGGGCGAAACTACATCCGCACTCTCGCAACCGACTACAACACCGAGGATTGGATCGCCGAAATCACCTACACCTTGCCTTCGGGAGGAGGAGGCGCTAACACCGGGTATTTCGGCCTCGGGGGCGCTGATCCAGATGGAGCCGAGTGGGGCGAGCCAACGCCCGCGCTGTATCTGCAAGTCGATCCGAGTAGCGGTCAAATACGAGTGGAATACGACCCCGGCCCGGGCAGCAACGATTTCATTAAGACGACCCTGGGGACACCGGGTTTTGGCACGCATCGGCTGCGGATCGAAAAAGAAGAGGATGTTCTCACCTATGCCTACGACGCCGACTACATCGGCGGGCCGTTCTCCGCCGACGCCTCGGCCGTATTCTCATTCGTCACCGACGCACCTGCCCTGAATGGCACCAACTCGCGCATCTTCTTCGGATCGCAGAGCGCCAGTCCGTCCACGACGTTCGATGACCTGTCGATCAACGTCATACCGGAACCGAGCACGCTGTTGCTGCTCGGCAGTGGTCTTCTGCTCTTGTGGCCGCGCGTCTCGCGTCGCCGCAGGTCCTGAAAGACTGCGAGCGAATTGCCGTCGGAGGTTCTTGAGTACATTGGTCGCGTTGCGGACATGAGGTCATGACGCATGAAGACTGCCAACCGCGGGTTTACGCTAGTCGAGCTTCTGGTGGTCATCACGATCATCGGCATTCTGATTGCCCTGCTGCTGCCGGCCGTGCAGGCGGCGCGCGAGGCGGCCCGGCGGATGCAGTGCTCGAACAATCTCAAACAGCTTGGGCTGGCGGTGCATAACTACGTGAGTATCTACAGCGAGCACTTTCCGCTGGGGTGCATGGGCTACGAGCGCCACGGTCTGTTCACCGCCATGTTGCCCTTTCTGGAACAGGACGTGGTGCATGACAAGCTCGACCTGACCGGCAACTCGGTGCATT
>JAAEQG010000312.1 GCA_024231775.1 bacterium | reverse complement strand
TCCGATAACCTGAGCGTGGGGTGCTCGATGCGTCGGGCTCTCTCTCTATCCGCGCGCCGTCCCCCGAGCTTGACGGGCAAGGCGCACAGGAGTCTGGGGGCGCTGTACCGTGAAGTTGTCGGTGGTCATTCCGGTCTACAACGAGGAGGGCAACCTGCGCCCGCTGCACGCCCGGATCAGCGCGGTGGCTGCGGCCCACGCCGACGATCACGAGATGATCTTCGTCGACGATGGAAGCACGGACGGGTCACTGGCGGTCATCCGCGAGCTGAGGCGGGATGATCCGCATGTCCGGTTTGTCTCTTTCAGTCGCAACTTCGGACATGAGATCGCTACCACCGCCGGGTTGGACCACGCCGGTGGCGACGCGGTGGTGCTCATCGACGCCGATCTGCAGGATCCGCCAGAGGTGATTCCGCAGATGCTCGAACGCTGGCAGGCGGGGGCTCACGTGGTGTACGCCCAGCGCCGTCGGCGCCCGGGCGAGTCGGGTTTCAAGCGTTTGAGTGCGTTCCTGTTCTACCGCACGATCAACCTGCTAAGCAACGTGGACATTCCCGTGGACACCGGTGACTTCCGGCTCATGGATCGCCGCGTCGTCGAGGCCGTGTGTAAATGCCGGGAGAACCCCCGGTTCATCCGCGGTTTGGTGAGCTGGGTCGGGTTTCGTCAGGAGGCGCTACGCTACGATCGCGACGAGCGTCACGCCGGCGAGACCAAGTACGGGCTGGCCAAGCTACTACGTCTCTCTGCGGAAGCCATCTGCGGCTTCTCGCTGTTTCCGCTCCGGGCCGTCCTCTGGTTGGGTGGAGCGATCACCCTGATCAGCCTGCTAGTGTCGCTGGTGCTCGTGGTCCGCGCCCTGTTCGCGCCGGCGCTGGCTGACGCCCAGGCGTTCACCGCTTGCGCCATGTTCTTCCTCGGCGGGGTTGGTCTGGTTGCTCTGGGCGTTGTCGGTCTGTACGTAGGCCATATCTACGGGCAGTCACAGCACCGCCCCCTGTATGTGGTGGATACGTCAGGCGGCTGGGAGGACGCTCGACCAGCCTGTTCCAGCGACCCCGCACTGCTCAACTTCGACATCGCCCGAGGCTGGAGCGTCCCCCCCGACTCCTCCGAGCCAACCGCCGTATCGACCCACCCTCCTGCGGACTGAACGGACCGTTTCGCTGCTCGTGGGCAATACGCTGCAGGCCAAGCCTGGTCTGCGCAGAATTATGTACATACGGGGTTGACGACTCAGCCCAGCTCGCTATCATGCCCCGTGCGGTGGCTTTTCGTGCAGGGAAACACCCGTTCCCATTCCGAACACGGTAGTTAAGCCTGCACGGCCGATGGTAGTCCCTCCGGGCGAGAGTAGGTGGTTGCCGTATTTTTTTGAATTTACCCGCCTCGGCGGGTATTTTCATGCGCGAATCGCCGGTCCTTGCCGATGCTTGCGAAAAGGAGGCTGTGCATGCTAGCTGCTTTGGCCTTTATCCTGGCCCTGTTGGCCACCTTTACCACGACCTTCTCCGCAGTACTCTTCGCCACGGGTTGACCGGGCACATCGAAGGAGCACGCTGATGGCCGCCATTCTCGCCGGATTCTTCATCATCCTGGTTTACGTTGGATACATGGGCGGGCTGGTCCAGTCCACGCTGTACATCTGATTCGCAGCAGATCCTGCCCTGCGCCCGGCCTCATCGTGGGCAGCTTCGATTCCGCGCCCACGCCCCGACGCATCAGCCCAGTTCGCGCAGCCTCTCCTCCAAGTCGGGGACCGGCGTGAATCGCCATTCGCGGCCGAACTTCTCTGCGTGCAGTAACTCGCGCTTAGCCAGGTTCAGCAGATCGGTTCTCGCCGTCTGGTACACTACCGCATGGCTGCGCTGGTGCGACTCGATGGTGTAACGCTGATCCGGATGACGCAGCGCGTGACTGATGACCGCCCGCTGCCGATGGTTCAGCGCGGTCATGCCCCGCAACTCGCCCTCGAGCGCCCGTAGCTGGCGCGTTTTGCGCTCCACGTATTCGTGCAACTCGCCCACGGCTCGGCGAATCACTTCCAGATGGTACAGCAGAAAATAGGTCAGGTCGTTGTCGTCCGACTCCGTGTAGAGGAACGCCCGCCCGTACTTAGCCGGTGCCTTGAGGATGATCTCCGAGATCGAGATGAACTCGCACATCCAGAACCCGTGATGGAGCATTGACCAGTAGAAGAGCGCCCGTGCAGTGCGACCGTTGCCGTCTACGAAAGGGTGGTCATACGCCAGCCAGAAATGCAGGATGATCGAACGTAGCGCCGGATGCAGAAACTCGCCGAGCGTCTCTCCGTTCGCGAAATCACACATCGCAGCCATCCGATCCTCAAGCTGCTCAGCCGGTGGTGGGAGATGAAACACTTCGCCGTAGTCGTCACCCACGTCAATCTGCTCATCGACGTTCCGAAAGCGCCCGGCCGCCGACGGGTCGTCCAGCGTCTCTTCGGTAATCAACCTGTGGATTTCGAAGACCAGCTCTTTCGTCAGCGGTTCGTCCTTGAGCTTGCCTATTCGCCGCATCGTGCGGAAGTTGTTGAGGATCATCCGCTCGCTAAGATCGCGCGGTGAGCGCCCGGCGCGGATCATCTCCTTCGCTACTTGGCGGGTCGTGGCGGCACCTTCGAGCTGGCTGGAGGTGATCGCCTCCTCGATCAACGATCCGACCAGGTACCGATCCTTGGTTTCCGGATTCATGATGGCTTTGGGTATTTCGATGCGCCCACCAGCCGCCATGTCAATCTGGTGCAGACGCTCCGGGATCGGGTCAGCAAGCTGGTAGCTGAACGGTCCTCCGCTCAGGTCTCTCAGATCCACGCCCCGGCGCTGGGAAATACGCTGAAACTTGATGGCGAACCACCACTCGCGATACGTCAGGTCCTCCGGCGGATCGTAGTATCGCAGCTTGTCCCAGTGCAGGTACTTGTTCTCGGACGCTTGTTGGGCAGCATAGAGCAGCACCGCCGACGAACGATCTGAATCACGGATCTCGTTCCAAAGATCCGTATACGATGGGGGCTTTTGAGGCTGTTTCACGGTAACTTCTTCTGTCAACGCAGGTTACGGAAATACTAATGCTATACTAACTCATGCAGATTTAGTATAAGAGAAATCACAGGCCCGTCAAATACTAAATCTGCATATATTAGTACAGAATTGGTATTCCGCGCTCATGCCACATGTGGTGGGCAAGGCAACTTCCCCATCAATATCCGTGTTCTGTGGGTGGCCTAAGCCCTTGGGGCATTCGCAGAAGGCATGCACCGGCACGTTCAAACCGGATCCGGCATGAGAGCACGTTGGTGTTGGCCCTACCGTCGTCGGCTGCGGCGTGGGCGGAACTTGCTGCCCAGGGTCTTGGCGGGACGCGCAGCCGGCTGTTCCACGGGCGATCCCGCAGGGGTGGTGGCTTCGGAGAATACCGGCTTTTCGAATCGCGACAGGCGCTTGGGGGCGGGTTCGCTTCGCGTCTCGTCGTCAAACGTGCGGGGGGAAAAACCTTCGTACTTCTTGTCCCGGATCAGCACGTTGGTCAGCTTCTCAACCTCCGTGAGTTGCCTGCCCTCTCCAGGGGCGACGAAGGTGATAGCCCGGCCACACGCACCCATCCGCGCGGTCCGTCCGATGCGGTGCACGTAGGCTTCGATGTCCTGGGGAATGTCGTAGTTTATGATGTGCGAAATCGCCTGCACATCGATTCCGCGTGATACCAGGTCGGTCGCCACCAGGACCTTGAACCGGTGTTTGCGGAAGCCGCCCATAATCCGGTCGCGCCGCTTCTGCATGAGATCGCCGTGGAGTTCCTGGGCATCAACCCCCATCTCGTGGAGCTGCTTGGCCAGCTTGTGGGCCCGAGCTTTGGTGTTGGTGAAGATGATCGCCAGCGTAGGTTTCTCCTCCGCCAGCAGGGCTTTGAGCAGGCGATACTTGTCCCGCGGATCGACGCTGCAGCAGAACTGCTCTACCTCGGATACGCAGATCTCATCGCGCGATACGTCGATCTCCACCGGGTCCCTGGCGAAGGTCTGAGCCAAGCGCTTGATCTCGTCCTCCAGCGTAGCGGACACGAACACGGTCTGGTGTGGCTGGCGTACGCGGCGGAGGATGTCTCGGATCGCATCGCGAAACCCGATGTCCAGCATCCGGTCCACTTCGTCCAGCACTACGGCGCGGATCGAGTCGAAATTCAGCGCCCGGCGCTGGAGAAAATCAAACACTCGGCCCGGCGTGCCCACCACAAAATGTGGTTTGCGCCCCAGGGCGTGAAGCTGCGTCTGGACCCGTTGGCCCCCATACACCGGAACACAGTGCAGATCCGCGTGCTGGGCCAGACGACGTACCTCGTCAGCAACCTGAACACAAAGCTCACGAGTCGGCGTCAGGCAAAGCACCTGCAGCCGCCCCGCCGGATCACAACCCTGGAGCAAGGGCAGAGCAAACGCCGCCGTCTTTCCCGTGCCCGTGCGGGCTTGGCCTAGAACGTCCTTGCCCTCGAGGATCGCGGGGATCAAAGCCCGCTGCACGTCGGTGGGTTCCTGGTAGTTGATCTGGGCCAAGGCCTTGAGAAATCGAACCTCGATACCTAGATCGGCGAAAGCTTGGGGTAAGGCTGCGTGCTTTTGCATAGCCGCACATCATACCCAGGCTACCGCCCCACCGCCATCCCCTGACGGCTCGACCTCCGGACGCGGGTCCGGGCACTCACGGCGAGGCGGGTACGCCAGATCCGAGCCGCAAAGCCAGGGAGCGGACGAGGCACACAGAGGACCCGACCAGGGGCGGGACGCTCACCACCCGCTGAAAGGCCGAAATCAACCTATCGCGCCGCCGCCGATACCGAAAACGTACTCCGGACGACCCGCGGTAGCGGACCGACCTCGAACCATGCGCAAACTCGAGGGGACCCGGCGACCCCCGTAGGTCTCGAGCAGCGTCACCGCACCGCCATTCACCGCGGGAACCCCCACAACCAACGCACCGTCCTTCAGCACGGATAACCCGGACCGCAACAGCCTCTCCGCTACGCTCACATCCGACGACAGCCAAGGCCCCAAACACAGGCCAGAACGGACCGGAACCAGACATGCGTAGCCGACAATCCGGTCCGCAGCACTATCCCTAAACCCCGCCACCGACCGATCGAACAGCAGCCCCACCATCCGCAACCGCCGATCGCCGAAACAGGCCTCATCGAAGCTTGCCAGATTCGGCAAGTCCACGCACTTGAGGGGATCAACCTGCATGCTGACCGAATCCGGCCGAGGCTCCAGCCGAAACCGCAGCGACTCGAATTCCTCCACAAAACCCAGCCGACGGTATAGCTTCACGCCCGGTGGATCTGCCTCCAGCCGGATCGTCTCAAGACCATTACCAGACAGGTAGGACATCGCCTCGACCATGAGCCGTTCGCCCAACCCTCGCTGACGATGGCTCGGGGCAACGATCAAATTGCCGATCCATCCCGACCCCGCGTAGCTCGTCGTTGTCACCATGCCCGCCCGCTCACCATTCACTTCCGCGATGAAGCAGCCATCCGCATCGTGGGCCAAGTGGGTATGAAAACAAGCCACGGTTGCTTCCCAGCCCTCTCGATGAGTCTGGGCCACAGCGAAGCCGGTATCCTCTGGCGTAAACCTGCGAATCGTCACGTTCATAAGGACCGAGAATCGCCAATCTCCCATGACCCGTCAAACCCCACGCTGACCGCCGGCCCACGCATCCGCATACACCACCCAACTCAGCATGCTTCCCTCCCGACCAGCGAGCAGGTACTATCCTGCTCCGGAAATGCGTCCCGGCGGGCACTCCTAGCCTGGCCTGCCGGCTGGCGGCGGCGTTGGTCTCACCCGGTGGCAGGATTCGATTAGGATCGAGTACATGGCAGAACGCGACTACCTCACCATCGTGTCGGGGCTTCCCCGATCAGGCACCTCGCTCACCATGCAGATGATTGCGGACGGGGGGGTCCCGCCCCTGATCGACCACGTCCGCACCGCCGATGAGGACAATCCCAAGGGCTACTACGAATTCGAGTTGGTCAAGAAGACCAAGGAGGACTCCTCCTGGGTCAGCAGCGGCGTGGGCAAGGTCGTGAAGATGGTCCACCTGCTGCTGCTCGACTTGCCCTTGGATCATTGCTACCGAGTAGTCTTCACCCGGCGTCACCTCGACGAGGTGATTAAATCGCAGGACGTCATGCTCATGCGCAAGGGCAAAGCCAAGGGCGAAACCTCGGAGAAGGACCGGGAGCGTATCAAAACGTTCTATCGGATGCAGATCCACAAGGTCCAGGAGCACATGCGGGCACACGCCGATCATTTCCAGTTCATCGAGATAGACTACAACGCGATTATCCAGGAACCGGCGCCTCATGTGGAGCAGATGAGCACGTTCCTCGACGGGCTGGATACCCCAAAGATGATGGCGGTGGTCGACCCGACGCTCTATCGCAACCGATCGTCATCCTGATCTACCGGGCGCCTTTACCGCGTCGGCGGTGTCAGGTTACCGCCGACGGCGCATCGCCCGATCCATCTCGCGCTGGTGGTCGGATTTCTTCAGTGATTCACGCTTATCCGACTGCGATTTCCCCTGGGCGGTGGCTACGGTCACCTTCGCCAAACCTCGCTCGTTGAAGTACATCTCCAGCGGGATCAGCGTGAGCCCTTTCTGCATCACCTTGGCTTCCAGCTTGTGAATCTCGCGGCGCTGAGCGAGCAGCTTCCGCCGCCGCTTGGGCTCATGGCTATCGACCTTGGCGTGCGCGTAGGGTGCAATGTGACACCCCACCAGCCACAACTCAGTCCCGTCGATCCGCGCGTAGGCTTCATCGAGCGAAGCCTGCCCCGCCCGCAGGCTTTTGACCTCGGTCCCCCGTAGGACCACCCCACACTCCAGGGTCTCGAGCAGTTGGAACTTGTGGTGGGCCTTGCGGTTACGGATTCGTGGTCCTGTCGGTGGCTTTTTTGGCATAACTGTTTGCCTGGACGGAGGTTAGCCGGTATCATCCAAAGTTCACACAGCGCTCCAAACTGTCGGGGTGCGGCGGGATTTTAGGACGGGGGCAGGAGAATGCAACCGTCCCGGCCCGATTTAGTATAGAACAACAGGGCGAACGACGCCGCGGTGAACGAGGACGCCATGACCCGTGCACACGAGTCTGAGCTTATCGACCGAGCCCAGCGCGGTGAACCGGGCGCCATGCGCGAGCTGATCGACGCGCACAAGGACCGACTTCACGCCTTCGTCTGGCGGATGGTGCGCAATCATCACGACGCCGAGGAGCTCTGCCAAGACTCCTTCCTCAAAGCTTTCGCAGCCCTGGACTCGTTCAATCGCGCCTACCGCTTCAGCACCTGGCTGTTCACCATTGCTTATCGGCTGAGTCTCAACCAACTGCGGCGCAAACGGTCTCGGACCGGAGAGATGGACTTCAGCCTGGTGTCCGCGGATGAACCCGAAGCCGGAGAGTGCGTGGCCCAGAGCGAAGAGGCTGCCCGACTCAAACACCTGGTCTGGAAGGCTGTTGATCAGTTGAGCCCCCCGCAGAAGGCCAGCGTCCTGCTCTTTTATCGACAGGAGCAAAGCTGCGGGGAGATCGCCCAGGTGCTGCAACTTCCGGTCTCCACGGTGAAAAGCCACCTGCACCGGGCCAGAGCCCGCCTGCGGGACATTCTCGAACCTGCGGTCACCGAGAATCTCGACGGACTCCGCATCCTGAAAGAAGCCGCGGGGTAAAACCTCTCGGGCGAGCGAAACTAGAAGCCTACCCCCCGGATGAGGGCAGGCGCCAACACCGCTCGCATCAGTGGATGACAGCCTATGTCCGGTCTCACTTGCCAGAATGCCCATAACCTGTTCGACGCGCACCTCAATGGCGAACTCAGCCCGGCGCTGGAGACGGAGCTGAGCGCTCATCGAGTCCGCTGCGCCGCCTGTCGTCACGAGCTAGCCCTGATGGAAGTCGCCGGAGACGTTGTTGCCGCCGACAACGCAGCGCCGCTCTTGAACGACGAGTTTACTTCGCGGTTGCTGGCCTGCGTGGCGAAGCAGTCCACTATTACCCGATTCCCCCAGCGCAGGTTTGTCCGCATCGGCGTCGCGGTTCTCGCAGCCGCCGCGTGCATTACCCTCCTGGTGGCGTATTATGGCGGACAGGACAAGAACGTCGCCGGTTTCTCCTGGGGGCCGTCGGAGGATCTTCAGCAGTCCATAATTCCGCCGACCAGCGATGACGAACCCAACGATGATGCGGCGAAGTGGCAGGCCACCTTCCAGGCCCAGGTGGAGGAAGCATTGACAAGGTGGAGCGAGGACGCATCATCTCTTCAGAGGATGTATCAGTTCATCACTCCCCAGATCGAGGAAATGGGGCTCGACGCACCTGAGAACGCCGATGATCAACCACCTCTATTCGAGCCCGACCCGGCGACTCCGACCGAAGAGGACGACATCGTCTCCGATCATACCGTCGAAGATATCTAGGCAGCACCGCCGGTGGAGCTGGGCTGGACTCGCGATCCTCGGATTCTGCGGAACCATCGCTCCAGCTGCTCCCTTGGAGCGGAACACGTCCGTAGCGACCCTGGCGGCGTACGCTCCGCCGGATTGCCGCTTCTTCCTCCAGTTCGAACGTCCCGCCAACATCAACCCCAACCTGCGCGATGTGAACGCCTGGAGGTTATTTCACCTCCTCGCCGGAACCGTTCCCGAGAGCGACGCCAGCCCTGGTAACTGGTACGACACTCTGGCCTCCAATCTGGCCGGCGAGTCGGTGGCGGCGATGCGCGAGCTGTTCAGCGAGCGAGCCGCCCTGGCGGCACCAAACTGGAGTCGGATGTCCGACGGACTCGTGCTGGTCCAGGTGCCCAACCCGGGGGCGCTTCGGCGCCTGGTCGGTCCGGGCATGGTCAAGAGCAAGGAGCAGCGGGGCAAGCTGACCCTCTACGAAACCTCCCGCGGACTGTCCATCGCCACGGACGGGCGAACCGTGGTCATCGGCCGGCACGGGCCCAAGACGGGACTGTTCGCCCGCAGCTTGGCTCTGCTCAGCGGGCAGAGCACCGATTCGCTCGCCCAGTCCGCCTCCTTCTCCACGAGGGCCCGCGAACTGCCGCGTCGAGCTCCGGACGGATTCCTCTACTTCGCCAACGACGACGTCACCACCACGGCGCCCGCCGACGAGTCAACCCCAGGACTGCTTTGGCCCCACCTCCAATCCGGGGTTGTGGGGATGTATGTTCCCCAGCGTAGCCGCGCCGACTTCCTGCTGCGGGGTGCTCTGGCGACGCCGTCGACCCGATCAAGCCCACGCGTGGCCATCCGCCGGGTAAAACGCCTCCCGATTTCGGCGTTGGTGGCGTGGGCTACCGCTCTGGACGTCGATGCTGCCTACGAACGTCTGCTTCAGGCTCAACCCGGAACGGTACGGGCACGCATTGCCGGCTTCGTGTCCCGACTCTACGACCTCGACCAACTCCGCCGCGACGTGGTCAGCAAAGTGGGACCGCGGGCGATCCTCGTATGGGGACATGATTTCGTGGCCGAAGAGGGCGGTTCTTCGCCGGGCCTGTTGCTTCAGTCCATCGATGCCGGTGGAGTCCGCAGCGCCCTCGATACCGCCGTGCACACCGTCGTCGAAGCCGTCAATGCCCAATCCAGCTCAAACGGCGTGGATCGCATTCAGGTAAGCACAGAAACCATCGGCGGAGCCGAGGTCACCGTGGTCCACCTGGCAGACTACCTCGCAGGACAACCCGTCACCGCCGCCACCTCGCTGGCGATGACTCTGCAACCCTGTTACACGACGCTGGACGACTGGCTGGTCATCGCCTGGGACCTGAACCAGATGCGCGAGATGATCGAAGCCCACGACGGAACCAGACCCACCCTGGGAGAGTTTCCAGACGTAGCCCGCCTGATCCCCCAACGCGGGCCGACCGCGCTGGGGGTCGGCCAACTGGCCACCGCGGCTGCCGTTCTCGGCGACTGGCTCGATCGGGCGGACCGAGATCCGCACTCGATCCTGAACATCTACACCCGCAGGCCCGGAGAGGAGACCACCATCTCCAGCCGCCTCCTGGGTCTCAGCCTGGGTCCGCAGGTCCGACCGGGACGCGTCGAAGTCGTCAAGGTTTATGAAGACGGGCCTTGTGCGCAGCGGGTCGAAGTTGGGGACAACCTCGTGGCGGTGGATGGACTCGTGCTGGACCTGGAGGACTCCACCGCGGATCTGCGCCGGCGCCTCTGGAACCCGCAACGCCAGTCCACCCTCACCCTGCGAATCGAGCGGCAAGACCGGCTGCTGGACCTCGAGGTAACCATCGCCTCGCCCGAGAACCCGCGACAGAAAGAAGTGGACGACGCCGTGCGCGCCCTGCGCCGCCTGCAAGCCCTCTGCCGACACTTGTCTTTCGCCACCTTCGCGGTAACCCCGAGCGACGCCGACTCCTACCACGCCCACCTCCGCCTGCGCTTCAGCCAAACGCCATAGGCGCCAAGGCCCCGCATCGCTCCGGTGGCGCACACGCCATATCCGAGCCGCGCCCGTAAGGAAGCGGACAGACCTCTGAACCACCCGGGTGCCAGTGGCAGATTGTCTGCTAGTGCGTATTCCCGTGTGTCCTGCTCTCTCCCAAAGGGTAAGCATGCTGATCGCGCACCGGTTCATGACCGTAGGCGAACACATCCGAGTCCCCCCCCCGCGAATTGACAGGCGCCGTTACCCTGGCTACAAGGTGAAGCGTGCGTAATCGAACGGATTGCCCACGGCGCAGGCGCGCAGAAGCTAAACCGAATTCGCATGGTTCCCAAGAGCGGTGGCCGACGAGGCGCCGAAAGCGATGGCTCTTCCCATTATTGCGGCAATCGGGGCGAAGACGGTCCGGACCGTCGAGGACTTCGGAAGGTTTTGGACCTTTACCGGGCAGATGGTGCGCTGGCTGATTCTGGGGTTCCCCAGCTGGAGAAACTGGCGGCTGGTGTTCCCGCAGTTCTTCGAGGTCGGCAACCGCACCCTGCCGGTCATTCTGATCACCGGGCTGTTCGTCGGTCTGGTGCTCGCGATTCAGAGCTACGATCAACTCGCCGAAGCCGGTTTCGCCCGGCGCATGGGCGTGCTGGTCAACCTCACCCTCGTGCGCGAACTGGGGCCGGTGCTCGCCGGGGTCATGCTCGCCGGGCGCGTCGGCGGGGCGCTGACCGCCGAGCTGGGCACCATGAACGTGACCGAACAGGTCGATGCCCTCCGGGTCATGGGCGCCGATCCGATTCGCCACCTGGTGGTCCCCAGGTTTCTGGCCTGTCTGCTGCTCAGCCCGCTGCTGACCTTCTTCTGCGATGTCGTAGGAGCGGGCGCGGGCTGGTTCGTAGCGGTCATGCTCAAGAACGTGCCCAACGAACCCTACTGGTACTACGTTCGCGACGCCATCGAACGGTGGGACATCATGGTCGGTTTCGTCAAGAGCGTGGTGTTCGGCGGGGCGATCGGGCTGATTGCCTGCTACAAGGGCTTCCACTGTCGGCCGGGCGCCGAGGGTGTCGGACGGGCTTGCACCGAGTCCTTTGTCGCCAGCTTCCTGGCCATTCTGGTGACCGACTTCTTCCTCGCCACGTTCTTTCAGGGGCTTTACAAAGGCCTCTATGGCTTTAAGTCGTTGATTACCTAGGGGACCGCTCTCGTGGCCACCGCCGACGCCAATCCACCGTCTTCGGATCCCGTTTCCGAAACGATCGTCGAGCTGCGCGGCGTACACAAGCGGTTCGGCGACCTCGAGGTTCTTCGCGGGGTCGATCTCAAACTGCGCCGTGGCGAAGCCACCGTGGTCATCGGCGAGTCCGGAGCGGGCAAGAGCGTGATCCTCAAGCACATCGTAGGCCTGCTGCGCCCCGACCGGGGGGCGGTCTACTTTGGGGATGAGCGAATCGACCAGGCCAACGAACGCCGCCTGGCGAAGATCCGCCCGCGCTTCGGGTTTCTGTTTCAGATGGGCGCGCTGTTTGACTCGCTGACCGTAGGCGAGAACATCGCCTTCCCCATCCTGGCCCACGCCCGCACGCGACCACCCGACCTTGACCAAACCGTAGCCCGCAAGCTGCGCATGGTCGGACTCGACGGAACTCAGCCCAAGCACCCCGCGGAACTCTCCGGCGGACAACGCAAACGTGTAGCCCTGGCCCGGGCCATCGCCCGAGATCCCGAGGTCATCCTCTACGACGAACCGACCACCGGCTTGGATCCGCAACGCGCGGACGTCATCAACGAGCTGATCCGCAAGCTGCAGCGCGAGCTGGAGGTCACCAGCATCGTCGTCACCCACGACATGGCCAGCGCCTACAAGGTCGCCGACCGAATCGTCATGCTGTTTCAGGGACGCTTCATCTTCGACGGATCCCCCGACCGAATCAGAGAGTGTCCCGATCAGCGCGTACGCGATTTCGTGGAAGGCCGCGCTGGAGAAGACGTCTTGAGGTCCCTACGCAATATCGAGGTGTGAGATGACGGACCATCGACGAAACGTGCTGGTCGGTGCCTTCATGGTGGCGGGATTGGGCGCCCTCGGGGTGCTCATGGTCCTGTTCGGCGAAGCACCTGAATGGCTCGGCGGCGCCGAGTGGGAACTCGACATCAAGGTCCGCCAACTGCGCGGAGCCTCCCAGGGCACTCCGGTAAACCTCAACGGTGTCCAGATCGGACGCGTCGACAAGCTACGCTTCGAACATCCCGAACGCCCCGACCTGGGGGTCACCATCGTCGCCTTGATTAAGGACGATTACATGGTGCCCCGCGGAGCCAAGGCGGTGATCTACGGGCCGGTGCTGGGCTTCGGACGCGGGCAAATCCAGATCGAGGTTCCCCCCGACGGCGGGGGAGACCCGCTGCCTCTCGAAGACGCCGAAATCTACGGGGAAGTCGGCAGCGTGTTCCATGAACTCATGCCCGACACCATGATGAACTCCGTGGAGCGGACCGTCCTGCAAATCGGCAACTTCGCCGGGGCCCTGACTCCCGTAGCCGATGACCTCCACCAGCTGTTCAAGATAACGCCCGTCGAGATGGTCGATGACCCCGTCGAGGCCCGCAGGCTGACCGCGAACCTCCACACCGCTATCCAACGCTTCGACATGGTCCTCAAACACTTCAACGACGTGCTCGGCGACCCCGAGGTTAAAAGCGCCCTGCGCGAGGGGATCCTCAACCTTCACCAGATGACCGAAGACGGGAAACTAGCCGTCGCCGACATCCGTGACACCGCGGAGACCGTTAAAGACAGCTCCGTCCGCATCACCGCCAAGGTTGAGCAGGGCATCGACCAGGCCACCGCCGACTTCAGCAAACTCAGCCGCAAGACCATGCCCGTCCTCGATCACCTGGCCCAGGCATCCGCCAACCTCAACCAGGTCTCACTCGACCTCGCCGAGGGAGAGGGGACCGCCGGAAAACTACTCCGTGATGATCGACTCTATGAAGGCATGGTGCTGCTCGTCCGCCGCGTCACCGAAGCGGTTGACACCATCGGCCGCATCGCCGCCAAGAGCGAGCGGCAGGGCTACATCGACGTAGCCGAGAACAAGCGGCTGCCCGGCACGAAAATCCCCGCCAAGCTGAAGCTGTACGACCCCGCCACCGCGACCACTGCAACGGAGCGGAATCCGAAATGAGAAGTCACCAACGAAGGCATCACGCTTGGTGTGCTCTGATCCTGACTCTGGCAGCGCTGATGAACTCCGCCTGCGACAGCAAATCCACCATGGACATCATCGCCGGAAGCCTCCAACTGGCCGGCGGCATCGTTGAAGTAGCCACCTGACCCCAGCCCGGCAGCCGCGCTCACCCGTGCAGACCGCAACACGTTGCTGTGCAAAGACTTGCACACGCGTGCCATGCGCCGCACTCCATCGCGATATCGCTCGATCAGTACTGGAAACGCGGGTGCGAGGCCGCGCTACGTCCCAATATGTGGTGTCGGAGCAACATGAACATGCCATACTTGGCACACTCTCATGTCTCAAAGTGATCCGGGTAGACCGCTAGGCTTCCGCAGCCTTATCCTCTAACTCCTGTCCTGTAAATAGGTTAGGAAGCACATCCTGAGACTGAATCCGTCGGACACACGCTTTGGCATAGGGCTTGCCCTTATTCCTCTCAGTCGGGAGAGATGAGGATGCATGATTACGCCGCAACAGGAGAACTCCGTGCAGTCGAGCGAACTCATCTCAGGTCAGTCGGTTCTCTTCACGTTGAGAGATGCCGTCTGCCCCGACCCGGCGGAGATCATCCGGGCGACCGGGCCGGACTTGCAGGTAACCGGCAGCATCGTGTTCTTCAGTGACGGAGGAGATCAGAAGAAACGCTTTGCCGTTGTGGAGGTAACCGGGATTCACACCCCGCTTATAGTTCCGGTGGAATACCTGGACGCCGCGACGCGAATCAGTTGCGAAGAGGCCTCGGATTCGGTGGAGAACCCTTCGCGACGTGCCTGCTGAACCGATCGCGGGGTAGCCGCCGAGGTGCGGCGCCCGGATCGGAAACGAAAAGAAGGAGGATATCCCTGCCTCCGCGAGCCGGCGGTAGGACGATCATAGTGCTCTCTCTCTCCCGCCCAGGCTTGGGCTGTTCGACGGAACAGCCCTCGTCTGGGCCCTAGTAGCGAATCCGCCCGGAGACGGGCTTGTTCATAATGCTCTCTCTCTCCCTCCCAGGGGGGTACAGCTCGCAAGGGCGGTTCCCTCCTGGGAACTTTTTTGCGCTTGGGTGGATGGGGCCGCCTTGTCTGCGGGAGATCCGGCAAGTACAATTCTTTCAGATCATACTGAAAGGAATGTCATGCCTGAAAGTTCTCTGGTTCGCTCCAAGGCTCTGTTCATTCGCCGCTGGGGGGAGATGGCGGCTTCGTGGGGGATCAGCCGGACCATGGCGGAGATTCATGCGCTGATGTTCGCTTCCACGGTTCCGCTGTGCACTGACGACGTCATGGAGCAACTGCAGATCTCGCGGGGGAACGCGAGCATGAACCTGCGCGAGCTGACCAGGTGGAACCTGATCGAGCGATTGCACGTCCGGGGTGATCGTCGGGAGTATTTTCGAGCCGAGGCTGACGTGTGGCAGATGTTCGAGACCATCTCGCGCGAGCGGAGACGACGAGAGATCGAACCGATCCTGGAAACCATTCAGCGATGTGACGAGATGATCGACGCGGATCTGAAGCAGTTGCAGGGGCAGGAGCGCGATGAGGCGCTGGAGTATCGCAATCGGCTGCGGGCGATCAGCGAGTTTCTGGACATGATGAACTCGTTCTTCAACTTTGTGGTGAGCGGCAGTGACGGCGGTCTTCCGGACGCAGCCAAGCTGCTGGCGAAGTTCTCCTCGGGTGCGTAGTCGAGGAAGAACAAGAGTAGAGCCTATCTCATTACTCCTCTCCCTGCGGGGAGGAGTAGGGAACGGTTGGATGCTATGACGGTTACGCCCCTCTCCCAACCTCTCCCCACTGGGGAGAGGGATTTTGGGATAGCTTATGGTGTCGCCCCTCAACAGGGGCTTGGGGTTTGAGGATCATTGAGGCGAACGTCTAAGCCTCAGCCGGCAGGGCCTCGAGGAGCAGGCGAACTTCGGCTGCGTCGTCGTAATCGAGGTCCGGGTTGTCGGCCAGGGCGGGGTTGCGATCGCCCTTGAGGATGGCCTGGAGGGTCGGGATGAGCGCCTTTGCCCACGCGGGCGGGTCGGGGTGTTCGAGAGGTTGGGCGAGTTGGGCGCGGGCCTGGTCGGTCTGGCCCTTGGCGATTGCTTGGGTGGTAGCGCCGTAGAGTTGCGCGCTGGGGTTTTGGTTTTCGCCGCCGGCGCGGCGGTAGGCGAGGTAGGCCTCGACGGCCTTGCGGCGGGCCTCGGTGGCGGCGTCCGCATCGCCGACCGCGCGTTCCAGGTCACAGAGGATGCCCCAAGTCTTCCGCTGCCGGGCAGCATAGTGGTCGGCCGCGAGCGCGCTACCCCACTGGCGACCGAGCTTTGATCGGAAGGGCAATCGCATCCAGAGTGCGAAACCCCGTCTGATCGGCCAGAATCGCCAATGCGATCGCTCGGACGGTTTCCATTCGATGGTCCTGACCTGCGTCGTCAGGCAGGCAATCGCCGTCTGGTCTGGATTCGATTGCGGTGCCCCGAGCGGACCTCGCTGCAATCCGGCGTTGACACCACCCGGTCACCTCGGTAACATGGGGATGTGTGGCAGTTCGACGGTTTCTGAACGGCAGGCCGTCAGTCGGGCAGTATACGTACACATTCGTTCAGGCGGTCGACCGAAGCTTCATCAGGTCAGCTTGTGGTTTTGATATCGGGGGCCGTGATGGTAGAGAACAAAGGAACGGTTCCTGGCGAGCGCAGCCAGCGCAAGGAACTAGTACTCACCGGCGCACCGAACTCGGAGCATCAGCAGGAGCTTATCCGAACGATAGAGACGGTGTACGCGCGGATGAAGTCCGACAAGTCGAATGTGAGTGTACGTCGGCGGTTTCGTGATGGGTCGGCGAATTGTCCGGCCCACGGGGAGGTCAAGAGCCCGGGCATAGCTGAGGTCCTCATTGCGTTCGCTGGTTCGGGTGCGGCGGTTGCCGCGATCAATGTGATAGCATCCGTCATTGCGCGATCCAAGACGACGATGTTGACCGTCTGCCTGGGCGGCAAGGTGATCGGCAGCATCGAAGGTAAGGGATTCGCCGACTCTGCACAGGTCGAGGCGCTAGCTGCGCAGATGATCAAGTCCGACGTCGAGCTGCAGCTTCACGCCAGGTGATCGAGTGGAGGTCAAAGGGGCACGACCATGGATCGCTACGCTGTTCTCATAGCGAACGGCAAGTATACCGCCGGCGGGTTTGCCCGGCTCGACACACCGCAAAACGATATAGCTCGACTGCGCGAGACGCTAAGCGACAAGACGCGTGGCAACTTCGAAGTTGAATGCGTTCTGGACGAGACCGCACAGGGCGTTCGGCTCGCGCTTGTGGAGGCGCTGAAAAGAGCAGGGCCGGATAGTCTGTTGTTGGTCTACTTCTCGGGGCACGGCGCCATCGGCAACGACGGGCGGCTTTATCTAGCAACCGATGATTCCCAGGCCGATGTTGATATGACCATGGTTCCGTTCGCGGAAGTAGCGGGCGGTGTTCGGCATGATGACTGCGAACGATCGATCGTCGTATTGGATTGCTGTTTCAGCGGAAGGGCTGGTGAGGAGCTGAAGGGCGACGATATTGTCAGTCTCGTCAGAACTGAGGGGTACGATCCGCAGATGGAGGACAAAGGGGGAACGTCTCCGAGGCCCTTCGAGGAAGGCACATGCGGCAAGGGGCGATTCCTGATGACCGCGTGTTCGTCGTTCGAGCTGGCCAAAGGGGACCACGGTGTGGGCATGGGGGTCTTTACGAAGGCGCTGGTTGACGGCCTAACCGGCAGTGACGCCGATGCGCTCGAGCAACATCCGGAGAAGCCACAAACCCAGCGGATCACGGTCAACAGCCTGTATCGGTACGTGTCAAAGAGGCTTCGCGGCCATAACGGTCAGACACCGAAGCTTTGGGTAGCCGATCAGGATGGCGAACCGGTGACTCTTTCGAACATCCAGCTTGCGGGCAAGCAGGAATCGCCGGTGTTTCTATCGCGCCGATGGAAGATTCTCCGGTCCGACCGCACATCACTACTGCGCGGTGTTGGGCCGACCTATATTCTCGACAACGGGTTCAAGTTGCTGGACTGGAATGCGCTGTTCGAGTGGCTGATTGTGCGGGAGACCGGATTGACCCGAGGTGAGCATATCGAGGCGTTCCTCGATAAGCTGGAGAATCGGGACGCGGTTCGTCAACGCTCCATCGCCAAGTTTGTGCCGCCGGACTATCCGCCTGTCGATATCGAGGAGCTTCGATACAAGTCGGCGCGTTACGGCCTTACTCGGCTCACTAAGATTGCGACGCAGATACGTAATCTGCAGGGCCAGCGCGTAGCCTGGTCGGTTCATCTCAACGTCGATGAGGTGGAGCGGGGATCACTTTGGGCGGATTTCGAAGAGGTTCTGGCCAATGAGGATATCTGGACTGCGTACGCGACCCAGTACGACAGGATCATTTCAGATTATTCCAGGAACAAACAGCTCTGTAGGGATGTTTGCGGGATTGTGTCGGGGCGAGGTCCGTATTTGGACCTGGGTACTGGAACCGGCAATTGCGCGATGAGGCTCCTGAAGGCCGACCCGATGGGACACGTGACGGCAGTCGATAACAATGAGATGATGCTGCTTCAGCTTGACCGGAAACTCAAGGAGTCAGACATCGACGAGGATCGGGTGGCGATTGTGAAGAGCGACGCCGTTGTCTTCCTGCGCGAGCAACGGGAGCGCGAGCAACAGGAGCGCAAGATCAAGTACGGGTCGTGTACGATGCTCAATGTGGTTTTTGCGCTCGACGATCCGCTGGAGTGTTTGCGACTCGTTTACGATCTGTTGAGACCTGGGGGGTGTCTGGCGCTTTCGACATCACATGAGAACACAAACATTTGTCGGCTCTTCGACAGAATACACGCCGAGATCTTCCCCGGCGGTGACGAGAGCAACGAGGCATTGCGCAAAGCATACACATCTGCCTTTGAGTGCAACGCCAAGATGAACCATATCATCACGCGTTACTCTCAGTCCGACGCCATCGGTTGGGTCAAGGAGGCTGGTTTCGAGCTCACCGCCAAGCCTCGCATCGGTTACGATGGTTGCGTCGTCATCCTCGAAGCGGTCAAGACGATGGGGTGACGATGGCTGGGCCATGGGGCGGGGTTAGGGCAGCGATCTGCACGCAAGAACAGGTTCACTAACCTGAGCACGATTCCGTAGCGCGTAGCGGTCGCCGAGCGCGGCGGTGAGCTTGTAGGGCGGGCTTTCGACCGTGGGCGCGCCCTGCGTTGCCGGCGTGTAGATCAGTGTGGCAATCGCCTTAGCGCGGCGCTGGCCGCCGGCGGTTAGCATGGTCAGGTTGTTCAGCCTGAGGGTGAGGTTTGCCGAAGGAGCGGCAACGTGGTCAGTTGCGGTTTCGCGGTCGTAGGGCGCCCGCTCGCCCACGGCGGCGAGCAACTCGGGCAGCGCTTTCCTCACCGCATCGCGGCCGCTTCTGATTCGTACAGCAAGGAGGTCCTTCTTCCCAAACCAGTGGTGCAGGGCGGCAGCTCTGACACCTTTCAACAGGATCGGGATCACCTTGTAGCCGTCGGAGCGGTCCTTCTGGACCTTCAGGGCGTGCTTGATCTCCTTGTCGACCCACTCGGAGTTTATCACCTTCGGGCTGAGCACGACCATGAAGTGGCGGGCAGCCTCGATTCGCTCGAAGACTTCCTCCTTCAGATCATCCCCACCCGCAAGTTCCCGTGAGTCGACCCAGACGGGCAAGCCTTGGTCTTCGAGGACTTTGTGGATTTGGGCGACGATTGCGTCGTCCGCAATCGTATTTGAAATGAAGATCCCCGCGGTGTTCATAGAAACGCCCCCAGCCCGAGGTACGCCCATACACGGAAAGACGGGTTAGCCAAGATCTGTGGCGGACACAGGCATAGTCCGGGCTTGCGGGACTGTACCAGTGAGAGCACCACGATATGCCGGGCATGTGTGGGGTTGCGGGGGTCAGTCTGATCATACTTCCGCTGTGGCTGCTGGCCTGGACGCGTCTGCGCAACCAGAATCCAACAGGTCTTGGGGAGGTAGGGATCGGTGGCTCGAATCAGGTTCCGCTCAGGCCGGCGGCGCGGAGCAGGTCGGTGAGGCCGGCGACGTCGGATTCGTTGAACGCGTCGACCTGGTGGCTGTCGAGGTCGAGTACGCCCCAGCAGGTTCCGACGCTATCGAGCAGAGGGATGACCACCTCGGATCGATCGCGGGGATCGCAGGCGATGTAGCCTTCTCCCAAGTCTTTAACGTCGCGAACGATCAGAGGTTGGCGGGTACGAAACGCCTGGCCACAGGCGCCGTGCAGACCGATCGGCGAACATGCGGGCTGATCGCGCCGCGGGCCGAGGATCAGTTCGTCGCCGCCTTCGTGTACGTAGAACCCCACCCACGAGACCGCGGTGTCTGCGAGGGCGTCCCAGAGGGCGTCCACAACGGTTTGCATGCGCTGCGGTCGATCACCGGCGGCGGAGAGGTTCTCAGCGATTTGTGTGTAAGGGCGAATCATGAGGCAAGTCCTGCAGAGTCGTTTGGCGTCCGGTCTCTTGCGGTCGCGGCGCTGATGCGGCGCGTCCACTCAGAATCGCTACACTCGACGGCGTCCACAATAGTATTGGTCCGCACCGAGCTTGGGAAGTACCCCTCGACGAATACGGTCATGGACTATCCATGCACGAATCAAATGAGGTCATCAGGGCGCAGACGACAGCACCGTAGCCTGGCTTGTCGATCCGGGACAGGCGGTATGCAGCGCCGGGGGGGGATTGCTCGTGCCTCCTAATATGGCAGCGCTAGATTCGCTCAAGCCGAACGGTGGGGTTGTCCGATGTGTTTTCTAGCGGGTATATCGGGAGCGCGCTCTCCTGGACAGGATGTCAGGAGATTTCACGATGACTGCGGATCAGATTCGATCTCTGC
>JAAEQG010000311.1 GCA_024231775.1 bacterium | reverse complement strand
CACATCCACCACCTCGCCCACGAGGACTGGGCGGGGCTGTCCACGGCGCTCTCCGCAGCGCGCGACGCCGCGGACGACATGGAGTTGCACGCAGCCGCGGTGGCGACTGTGGTGCCGGAGCTACTGGGACGCGTTGAGGAATCCATCACCGAAGCCCTGGGCCTGCGCACCCTGGTCATTGGACGAGATCTCCCTCTTCCGCTCCCGGTTCTCGTGGACGAACCGGAGGCGGTAGGCTCGGACCGGCTCTGCGTAGCGGCGGGTGCGTACGAACGGGCCCGGGGCACTTGTACCGTGATCGACTTTGGCACAGCCGTGACCGTGGACTTGGTGGACGATACCGGCGCATTCCAGGGAGGAGCAATCCTGCCCGGACTGGGCATGCAGGCCCGAGCGCTCTGCGAACACACGGCAGCGCTGCCGACCGTGCCGGTCGCCTTCCCCGGTAAGCGTGTAGGCAAGTGTACTACCGAAGCCATCCAAAGCGGGATCTGCTACGGGCTCGCGGGAGCCGTCCGCCATCTGGTGGAGGGATACGCCCTCGAGTTGAACCAGTGGCCCTACGTGGTAGCCACCGGCGGCGACGCCGAGACCATGATGGACGCCTGCGATTTCATCGACGCCGTTGTCCCGGATCTCTGCCTTCGCGGAGTGGGCCTTGCCTATGTCAAGCACCTCGACCAGCAGATCGAGGACTCCTGAGCGTCCCGACGCCCAGGTCACCCTGCTCACCCCCCCCGGAATCGGGGCGACAGCCGTGGTCCGCGTGAGCGGAACGGGCGCCGCCCGCCTGGTCGATGAGGCGTTTCGCGGACACGGAAACGCCGTCACCTGTCGCCCCCGCAACCAGATCAGCCACGGTGAGATCCGCAGCGGCGGGGAGTACATCGACGAGGTTCTGGTGGTGCGGACATCGAATCCCACGGACCACCCAACGCCCCATCCGGAGGAGACGCCTGGGTTCGACATCTGCACCCACGGCGGGATCCGGGTAGTTGAGCGAGTCATCCTGGCCTTCGTCCGCGCGGGAGCCGCGTTCGTGGACCATCAGGAACAGAACGCTGGAATCTGGCCCGCCTCGAACGAAATCGAGCGTGAGATCCTGACTGCCCTGACCACGGCGGGAACCCGCCGCTCCGTCAGCTTCCTTCTGCACCAACGCCTCGCGTTGCCCCAAGCGCTTCGGCATATCGCCCAAACCGCCCGGCGAGATCGAGCAGCCGCCGCCGATGCCGTCAGGACCCTGGTGGATCGGGCAAGCGCCTCTCACCGTCTTGTCGCGGGATTCACCCTAGCCATAACCGGGCCACCGAACGCCGGGAAGTCCACGCTGGCCAACCGTCTGGCTGGTGTCGTCGGTTCGTTGGTGTCCGACCGCCCGGGAACCACGCTTGACTGTGTAGCCCGAGAGACGGCGATCCGTGGTATCGCAGCCTCCCTGATCGACACGCCCGGCCGGGAT
>JAAEQG010000310.1 GCA_024231775.1 bacterium | reverse complement strand
GTGCGACCAGGACCAGGTGCTCACCTCGGGCAAGACCGCCTCGGCCGGCCCCACCGGCCCCTGTGAGTCCATGACCCTCACCAACACCTACAATTTCATGGACAACGCGGCGCTCGATGACGTGTCGCTGTCCGAGCTGATCCTCACCGAGAACAACGACAACCTCATGGAGTACGTGGGCCCCGCCCAGGTCTGGTTCGACGGCGCGGAGATCTTCTGTTTCACCGTCAGCGACAGTACGCCGGCCGGGCCTCTTGAGATATCCTTCGTGGGTTGTCTTCCCGCGGAGACGGTTCGCAACAAGGAGTTGATCGTAAGCTACGACATGGTGGTGACCGACCAGTCCCAGCCCCTGCCCCCCTGCGACAACTCCCACACCTTCTACTCCTGGACCGACCTGGACCTGGGGCCCGACACTCCCACGGGCGAGTGCCTGGGGCTGACCGGGGTGCATGAAACCGTTCCCATCACCGTGGATCCGCCCTCCATGCGAGTCACCATGTCCTCCCTGCCGGGGCTGGTGGAAAACTGCGGGGAGTATCCCGTCACCATCACCGTGGACCAGTTGTCCGCCATCGAGCCGTATGATGTCCGGGTGGTGCTGGAAAACGCCAACTACTATGCCATCAGTTACGATGGCTGCGGCGGCGACGTGAACCCCACCAACTGCGGGGCTCCCGCGGATATCGGAAGCGGGGTCCAATGGAATTACGACGACCTTTTCGTTGGCGGGGCAACTTCGGCAACCATCGATATCACGGTGAAAAAACGGTGCGGCGACTCCCCGGATCTGATCGCGCGGGTCTATTACGACGATCTGTGCCATGACGACGCCGCGTACAACAACACCTGCGACGACTCCGACACC